>JAJXXG010000117.1 GCA_021781255.1 Acidobacteriota bacterium | reverse complement strand
AGCCTCTTTGCACGTTCTGCACAATATGAGCCGAGCCTTCTTGGAAGGAATGGTGGCCGGCGCCAAGCTGCGCCTGATTATGGGCGGCTCCTCTTCCATGACAATGTGATCCGCTTCCCGGGTCACGCCGTCTTGTAAACACTGGTAGCACTCCATGGGACCCTCCTTATATTGCCGGCTCCCGGCTCACAGCCGGATGCCCTTTGGGGAACCAATGGCGAGTGCGGTTGCACGCATTACAGACCGAGAGCATCACCGGAACCTCTACCAGAACACCAACGACAGTGGCCAAAGCAGCGCCTGAACCCGGCCCGAACAGGGCAATCGCTGTCGCGACGGCCAATTCAAAAAAGTTGCTGGCGCCGATGAGCGCGCCTGGCGCCGCGACAGAGTACTCGACCTTGAACAAGCGCATCAGGCTATAGGTAAGTGATGAATTGAAGTACACCTGAATCAGGATCGGAATTGCAATTAAAACTACATTAAAGTACTTTCCACGGATGTTCGCCGACTGAAAACCGAAGATCAGAACGAGGGTGGCAAGCAAGGCGACGATTGTCACGGGGTTGAATTTTGGGAGGAATACTTGATTGAACCATTGATTGCCGCGAGTACCCGTCAGCCACAGTCGCAGGGCAACACCGACCACAAGGGGAATGACAATAAAGACGATGACTGAGTAGAGCAGGACAATAAAGGGGACATGAAGGGATGAAGCGCCGCTTACCAGAAACCGGACGATCGGCGCGAACAGAATCAGCATGATTAAGTCATTCACTGACACCTGTACCAAGGTGTAGGCCGGATCTCCGTCTGCCAGATAACTCCAAACGAAGACCATGGCTGTGCATGGCGCGGCAGCCAGAATAATGCAACCCGCGATGTACTGATCCACCTCGCCGGCGGTGATCCATCCAGCAAAGATGTGCCGGAAGAAAATCCACGCAATCAGAGCCATCGAGAATGGCTTTACCAGCCAATTTACAAACAGCGTGACAAGCAGTCCGCGAGGCTTCTGGCCAACATTGCGGATCGCCCCGAAATCAACCTTCATCATCATGGGAATGATCATCAGCCAGATCAGAATCGCGATCGGCACATTGATCTGGCTCCCTTTTCCAAACTCCATCGTGCGGAGTTGTCCAATGAGGGATGGGACAAATTTGCCAAGCGCCAGGCCAGCGATCATGCAGAGCGCGACCCAGATAGAAAGATATCGTTCAAACAGATTCAAGCGCTTCAAAGTAGCCGTCATAGCTTTCCCCGTTGTCCCTTTTGGACTTATTCAAGCCCGAGCCAACTCGGTTTGGTGCAACGCGATGAAAGAGGTAGATCTGCTCATCTCGCTGAGGGTGCACGATCCTTCCCTGATTGCTTCTTTCAGCTTTTTGGTGTCCCCGCGAAATGGTTCTTCGCCTTGAAAAGCTATCTGAAGAAATGCGAAAAGATTCTTGCGCATACCGGTGAAAGGCTCAGCGAGTCGGTAATATACGCGATAGCCATCGCGCCGATCCAATACCAGGCCGGCGTTTTTAAGATACTGCAGATGCCGCGAGACATTGGGTTGAGGCGACTCAAGCACATATTGGATATCGCACCCGCACAACTCTCCGCGCACCAGCAGATTCAAAATGCGAAGCCGATTGATATCGGCGAGTCCCTTACAATACTTTTCGAGTTCAGTCATAGCTCACCCCTGCGTGCACTGGTTCAGTTGCCTCGCTGATTTCAGCCGTGGAATCAGCCTTCCAGGGAATCAAAACGACCCGATTGGCATGCTGGGTGCGTACCTCATCGATATAGGAACCTTCGAGAAGAGCGCGTTTCGCCAGAATCTTATCTCTTGTCCCCGCTGCCAGAAGGCTCTGATTGATCACCCAAGAATAGACGCGAATGCCAGCACGTTGGAGGTCCTGTTGAAGTTGAGCGGCTTCGTGGACGGGAGTCGCTTCCGGTAGGGTTACGACCAGGACTCTGGTGAATGTTTCATCGCGCAAACGCGGCAACAACTCGCGGACGGAATCCGGAATGTAACTGAGGCTTCTTTCTACCTCCCGGTGATAGGAACTCGCTGCATCAAGAAGCAGCAGGGTATGGCCGGTTGGCGCCGTATCGATCACCACGAACCCGTTGTTGCCCTCGTTGACGGTTCGGGCAAATGCGCGAAAGACCGCAATCTCCGCAGTGCACGGCGAGCGCAAATCCTCTTCCAGCAATGCACGCCCGTTCGCATCCAGATCTTTTCCTGCTTCTGCCATCACTTCGGCGCAGTACTGGTGGATCTCCGCGGCGGGATCAATCCTGCTCACCTTCAGGTTCTGCATTGGCGAGGAGACCGCATCGAGAATATGCGCCGCAGGATCGGTTGTGGTGAGATGGACTCGATGCCCCATGGATGCCAGGGCCATCGCGATTTGCGCCGCGACGGTGGTCTTTCCAACTCCGCCTTTCCCCATCGTCATGATGACGCCCTTCCCGGAGCGCGACAGCTCAGGCAGCAGCGAGGTCCAGTCGGGCGGCAACTCGATCTGCAAGACTGCGGGTTCACTGCTTGTTCCATTTCCACCCGTTGCGAACCGTCGCAGATTTGGAGCGCCAATTAGGGAGTGCTCTACAAGAGAAACGTCGGCGCGTGGCAATCCTCTGAGTCCTGGTGGCATCGCAGCCAATGCGATCTGGCCCCGCTTCTCCAGCGCCTGCGCAATCGGATCGCATGGATCTGTTGCCCGGAAGATTCCGTTCACGATGAGGCTCTGGCGGGTGATTCCGAGCGCCTCCAATTCTTCTCTTGTGCGATCAGCCTCTGCAAGAGACGCTTTGTCGGGGCGCGTCACAAGGAATACCGTCGTGGCTGTCTCATCTTTAAGCGCCGCAACTGTGTGTTCGTAAAGCTCGCGTTGGGCGTTAAGGCCAGCGAGCGGGCCAAGACAGGAAGTCCCGGAGTTATTCGTCGCGATGAACTCACTCCAGGCGGCAGGCAATTGAAGCAGGCGCAGTGTATGGCCGGTCGGAGCCGTGTCGAAGATCACGCGGTCGAATTCCGCTGTGGCTGTTGGGTCGCCGAGAAGTTTCGCAAACTCATCGAAAGCTGCGACCTCGACCGTGCATGCGCCGGAGAGTTGCTCTTCAATGCTCCTGATTGCGGACTCTGGCAGAAGATCGCGGTACGGCTCAACGACTCGTTCCTTATACTCCTGGGCTGCTTCGACCGGATCGATGTTGATCGCCATGAGGCCGGAGATGCCCGGTATTGGGGTTGGGGTCATTCCGATCTGTGCTTCAAGCACTTCATCCAGATTCGAGGCTGGATCAGTGCTCACAAGCAGAACGCGTCTTCCGGCATCGGCCAGGGACACGGCCGTTGCGCAGGCCGTTGACGTCTTGCCAACTCCGCCCTTGCCGGTAAAGAGCATATTCCTCGTAGCGTCTTTTACGGCGATCACCCCTGTCTCCCTTTGATCGAGATCCCGACCAGATCCTGAGTTGAGGCGATCGATACAGCCCCTGGCTCATACTCAACCCCAACAAACCGCGCCAGGTCGGCGCGATCCGGGTATGCGCCACTCGCCTTGACTTCCCCATCGACAAGGATCATCGGAAGACTCTCCGTACCCCTGTTGTTGAGGGCCTCTTTCACCTTGGGAGTCCCCGAAAATGCAGCTAACTGCTGTGCAAGATTAAACCGCTCGATCTCGATCCCTTTACTCTTCAGCCATTCCAAGTTGGCTGCGAACCGCGGCAAGGCGGGATCTACATTCGGTCCACACACCCCCGTTGAACAGCACATTGCCGGATCAAATACCTGCAATTTCGACATTCTTCATCCTCCTTTGAGGAAACCTCAAGCCAACCCGCGGCAGCAGCGCATCTTATTAAATTGCTCGGCGTGCGTCTATGCGGATAGACGCATAGACATATCTTAGCATATCCTGCAATTGCAGTTGTGAGCACCGTCACCAGCCGCAGCATTTCGGTCCTGACTCAAGGCGAGGAGTACGAATGAAGACGAGCTATAAAGTGCTGTTTCTCCGCACAGGCAACTCTGCCCGGCCGATCATGTCTGAGACCATCATGAACCGCAAGGGTGTATCAACGTGCCGGGCCTTCAGGGTCGGGAGCCATCCCTTTGGGAAAGTGCGTTCGGAGGCGTTACGGCAAATCGAAGCAGCGGGGCTGCATGCAGCAGGAGCGCGGAGCAAATCCTGGGATGAGATTTCTGTCCCCGGCGCGCCTCATCTCGATTTCGCTTTTACGGTCTGCAACAATGCTGCCAGGGAAGTCTGCCCAATCTGGCCCGGTCAACCCATGACGACTCATTTAGGGGGTGCCTGATCCTGCGACCGTCCATGGAACCCCGGAAGAGTTTGATCGAGCATTTCGCTTTGCGTTCTCGATCATTGAGCGGAGGTTCAGTCTGATTGTTTCACTCTCGCTCGCCTCCCTGAACCAGATGGCGCTCGATCGTAACCTTGACGGCATCGGCCGTTGTTAGACGTAATTTCTGGAGTTCAGAACGTTCAAGACCATTGAGGAACACTCGGAATGCGGACTTTTATTTTCGCCTGTGTACACAACGCGGGGCGCTCGCAGATGTCGGCCGCCTTGTTCAACCGCCTTGCTGATTCAACGACGGCTCGAGCCATCTCTGCTGGCACTCAGCCTGCCGAATACGTTCATCCCGTTGTCGTGGATGCGATGAAAGAAATTGGGATCGACTTGAGTTCGGCAAAGCCGCAAAAGTTGACCTCCGAACTGGCCCAAGGAGCCGATATGCTCATCACGATGGGTTGTGGTGAGGAATGCCCATATGTCCCAGGGCTGCGCCGCGAAGATTGGCCTCTACCTGACCCCAAGGGACAGGGAATCGAAACCGTCCGCCAGACCCGCGACGAAATCAGGAAACGCGTCCTTGAGCTTTTGAAGCGGGAGAGGCGCCTCTCCCGCT
>JAJXXG010000483.1 GCA_021781255.1 Acidobacteriota bacterium | reverse complement strand
AGGACAAGAAGGATAAAAAGAACAACTCAGAAGACCTGAATGTCGACCCCTATAAGGTGGTCGGCGTCGGCAGCGACCTCGACAAGCACATCAAGAAGGGAAGCATCCAGGATGTGAACGCCATCGGCAACCGCAACATCGGTGGTCGCGGCCTCGGCAACTGGTACTCCACTGAGTCTGAGATCAAGATGGGCCGCATGTATGCGCAACAGATTGATCAAAGCACGCGCTTCATCACTGATCCGGTCGTCACCGAGTACGTCAATCGCATCGGCCAGAACCTGGTCCGCAACTCCGACTGCAAGGTGCCCTTCACCATCAAGGTCATCGATTCCGACTCCATCAACGCCATGGCCCTCCCCGGCGGCTTTTTCTACGTCAACTCCGGCCTCATCCTTGCCGCTGACGAGGAGGCCGAACTCGCCGGCGTCATGGCCCATGAGATTGCCCACGTCTGCGCCCACCACGCCGTCCGCGAGCAGACCCGCATGAACTACGCCCAGCTAGGAACCGTGCCGCTCATCTTCATCGGCGGCTGGACCGGCTACGGCATTTATGAGGCTGCCTCGCTCGGCGTGCCGCTTACCTTCCTCCACTTCTCGCGTGACTTCGAGGCCCAGGCCGACTACCTCGGCGTCGAATACATGTACAAGGCCGGCTACGACCCGCAGGCCTTCATCAGCTTTTTTGAGAAGATACAAGCGCTCGAGAAGCGCAAACCCGGCCTCGTGGCTAAAGCTTTTGACGACCACCCGCAGACCCCTGATCGCATCCTCCACACGCAGGAGGAGATTGCCACAATTCTTCCGCCAAAGAGCGAGTACCTTGTCACCACCTCGGAATTTGACCAGGTAAAGGCCCGTCTGGCCCGCATTGAAAACAAGCGCCGCCTGCTCGACTCGCGCGACAAGAACAAGCCCTCGTTGCGCCGCGCCAGCAACCCCAACGGAAGCGGAGATGACCGGCCCACCCTCCACCGCCGCAATGACCAGAACTAACGGCGAGTGAAGGCTACGGACTTCAGCCCGTGCATTCACCCCAGTCACAAGTTTCGCGTGCCCCAGAGCCTGCCCTGAGCGGAGCCGAAGGGTCTCGATTCTGAGACCTGGGAGACCACGAACCTGCATCCACAGTTGGCAACTGTCTACTGACAACTGAATACTGCCTGCTGATAACTGTCTCCCCCGCACCTTCTGCACCAACTGCCCAATTCCTTGTGCATACCTGCCCAGCCTGACCCAACCGGCGGGGTTTCCGCTCCCTCAGGCACGGCCTTGCGCCCACTCGTAACCCCTTTATTACTTACCAAAAGCCGTTGAAATTCCGGCAACTCCCCGAAAAAACCTTGAAGCTACGGGCAAAACCGCGCTATATACAGGAGTACCGGATCTGCCTCCGGTCCATCGTCAGGGGCGGTTCGCCTCTCCGATTCATGGGGGATTTATGCGCAATACTGCTGCCCGCTCCAACTTGCTCGTTCCGGAGGTCCGCGAGGTCATGGACATTCGCCAGGCCTCCGACTATCTCGGCATCTCGCCCGACACCCTCTACAAGTACGCCTCTGAGGGCTTCGTCCCCGCCTTCAAGCTGGGCAACCGCTGGCGCTTCAAGCGCTCGCGGCTCGACGAGTGGATGGACCGCCAGAGCGACCAGCAGGCCGCCGAAGCCGAGCTCGATCCCCACCAGAAAAAGCCCGTCAAACCGGCCATGTAAGGGCAGGGAATCAACCGCCCTCGAACATCGCCCGCACTGCGTACCTTTCGACTTTTTGTGTGGTATACGGCATGTATATCGCTGCAGGTGCGCCTATGACCATGCCCATTAAAACCCGTGTCTTCATGTCTGGCCGCAGCTAAGCCGTCCGCGTTCCCGCGCCGACTTCCTCGCAGGCCGCGTGCCACCGCCACCTCACTCCGGCGCAGGAAGATACAAACTCAAATCCCGCTCCCGGTTCAGCCTGAGCGTTGCAGCGCGGTCCACCTCATTCATAGCCACCTGCATGTGCCGCCCATCCGGGTCCACGTAGTGAATCCCGTCGCCTGAGGCAAACACCGTCTCCGCCGTCAGCACGGAACCATTCTTGAGCACAATGCCAAAATCTTTTTGCTGAAGATTCTTTGCCTCAGACTTGGAGGGTGGAGAAGACCTCTTCGCCGGCCATTTGTACTCTTTGATCTCTGCATGCGCCGGCTTGGCTGGCTTCGGCGCAGGCGCCTGAACCTGCGCTGGCGGCTGCTCAACCACAATCACCTGCGGCGATTCCGAGCTGGAGTAGCCTGCGCTTGAGTAGTCGGCCGGATAGTCATACCCGGAGTCATAGCCTCCATAGCCGTAGCCATAGTCGTAGGGCAGGTACCCGTAGCCGAGACCATAGTTAGACAGGTTGCCCCGGTGGCGGCCCCGGCCACGGAATCGGCCTCGATCTCTGTCGCCATCATGGTCACGATCGAAGCGTCGGAAGGCGGGTCTGATCTGTGCACGTTGGAGTGGATGAGGTGCTGCGGCTCGCCCGGGATTGAAGTGGGGGCCGCCGCCCATGCGGATCCGCGCATCGCCTCGATGCTGGGCACAAGCCTCGCGCCCCGCGCCTAATGAAAGGAGCGCAATCAGGCAAAGCCCACAAACGCCGGAAAGGAAAATCCTCCGCATTCGCGTCCCTCTTTGGCCTGAGTCTAGCACTCGGTTCAGCGACTGTATAGATTCCCCAACCGCAGCACCCCGCCGTGATATACCTCTACGGGTGGACCATCTACGCCGCATCGGTCAGCTTCGCCGCCGCATGACCCGAGCCGGAGTTCCCGGCCTCGTCGTCACCCATCTTCCTGACGTCCGCTATCTCTGCGGATTCACAGGATCCAGTGCAGCGCTTGCCATCACGCGCCGTGCCGCGCGCCTCTTTACGGACGGCCGTTACACCACGCAGGCCGCCGAGGAAGTCCGCGCCGCCAAAATCCAGATTGGCTCCGGCGCGCCCTCCGTCGCCGCCGTGCAATGGCTGGCCGCGCAACCCGGTGTCAGCTTCGCCGCTTTTGATCCTGCGCACACCACCATCGCCGATCTCGCCCGCTGCCGCGCCGAGTTGCCCGCGCGCCTGCGCCGCAGCTTTCTCTCCGCGCTCGCTGGTCCACTCGTCGAACCGCTCCGCATGGTCAAGGACGAGGATGAGCTCACGCTCATGATTGAGGCCGCCGTTCTCGGCTGCACCCTCTTTGAGCACATTCTTGGTGTCCTCCGTCCCGGCATGCGCGAGGTTGAAGTCGCCGCCGAGCTCGAGCACCGCGCACGCATCCTCGGCGCAGAGGGCATGTCGTTTGACACCATCGTGGCCTCCGGCACGCGTTCCGCCCTGCCGCACGGCCGCGCCACCACCGCCAGGCTGCCCCGCCGCGGGTTCCTCACTCTCGACTTCGGTGTTATCCTCAAGGGTTACTGCTCGGACATGACCCGCACGGTCTACCTGGGCACGCCAAAGCCAAAAGAACGAGCTGCTTACATGGCCGTTCTTGAAGCGCAGCAGGCAGGCGTCGAAGCGGTCACCGCCGGCGTATCCTGTTCCGCCGTGGACGAGGCGGCGCGCAGCGTGCTCCGCAAGGCGGGCCTGGCCGATGCTTTTACTCACTCCACCGGCCACGGCGTCGGACTGGAGATTCACGAGCCGCCACGCCTTGGCGCAGGGCAAACCACGCACCTGCTCCCCGGCATGGTGGTCACCATTGAACCGGGGGTCTATTTTCCAGGCGAATTCGGCATCCGCATTGAAGACATGGTTGCCGTCACGCGTACAGGAGGCCAGGTGCTCACCCCCGCGCCCAAGGCCCTCATCGAGCTTTGATTTCCCCGCCACAGCGGGCTTTTTAGAGAGACGAGCTAGCAATGAAACCAGAAGAAATACAGGACCTGAAAGAACTGATCGAATTCCTCAAGGCCTACCAGGTTGCCGAGTTCGACCTGGATCGCGGCGACATGAAGATCCGTCTCAAATTCGCCGGGGCCGATCCCGCGCCGTTGCCCGCCATGCCGGACCTCGCGCGCCTTCTTGCTGCAGCGCAACCCGCCGCCACACATACCGCGCCGGTGCACGCCACCCATGCTGCACCCGCCGCCGCTGCACCTACGGCCGCCGAAGAGGATTCCGGCATCCACATCGTCAAGTCGCCCATCGTCGGCACTTACTACGGATCGCCCTCGCCCGGTGCGGCAGCCTTCGTTTCCCCCGGTGACCATGTCGAGAAGGGCCAGGTCATCTGCATCGTCGAAGCCATGAAGCTCATGAATGAGATCGAGTCCGACGTCTCCGGCGAAGTCGTAAAAGCACTCGTCTCCAACGGGCAGCCGGTCGAGTTCGGCCAGCCCCTCTTTTCCATCCGGGTAAGCTAGCCGCGCGCATTGCGCAGCAGCCCGCTTTTTATTGATAGGGTCGTGCATGTTTCGTAAGGTCTTGGTAGCCAATCGCAACGAAATCGCGTTGCGCGTCATCAATGCATGCCGAGAGCTCGGCGTCCGCACCGTCGCCGTCTACTCTGAGGCAGATCGCAACTCGCTCCACGTCCGCTTTGCAGACGAGGCCATTTGCATCGGCCCGCCACGCGCCGCCGATAGCTACCTCAATGTCCCCGCCGTCATCTCCGCGGCCGAGGTCGCAAACGTCGACGCCATCCATCCCGGTTACGGCCTGCTCAGTGAGAACGCCAACTTTGCAGAGGTCTGCCGCGCCTCCAACATCAAGTTCATCGGGCCGCCGCCTGAGGTCACGCGTCTCATGGGCGAAAAGGAAAAAGCCCGTCAGGCCATGAAGAAGGCCGGTGTGCCCATCCTGCCCGGCTCGGACGGCGTCATCCTCACCGTCGAAGAAGCGCAGGAATGGGCCGCCAAAGTTGGCTATCCCGTCATCCTCAAGGCCAAGGCCGGCGGCGGCGGCCGCGGCATGCGCATCGTCCGCACCAGGGAA
>JAJXXG010000901.1 GCA_021781255.1 Acidobacteriota bacterium | reverse complement strand
TATCGTGGGAGGCATTCTGCCTATCGTCTACCTCTCCGTGCTGGGCGTCCGCTACATGAAAACAGGCACATCCACAGAAGAGCCGAAAGACGTACTCTTTACCGATGTCGTTGCACAAGCAGGGGAGCGTTGAGCCGTGCCGGGTGTGTCAATCGAGTTCATACTGATGCTCGGCTACGCTGTCCTTCTGGGAGCGGTCGCCCTTCTATTGGAATTCGCAGCACGTCACGCGCATCGACGGTCGTTAAGTATCAGCACTACCGGATTCACCTATCACCCAGACAAGGACATGTGGAGATGTCCGGAGTTCCAGCACTTGTTCCCAGTCTTTGTGGATCACGCAAAGGAGTCTGTAATCTATCGGGCTCCAGCCTCTGCTTGCAATGCCTGCAGATGTAAAAGCGATTGCACCGATTCCAATAACGGACGTGAGATTGAACGCAAGACGACGGGCGATCTGCAATACGGAATGCAGCGGTTTCATCGCGCAATGTCGGTGACACTGCTTGTGCTGGCCAGCCTGATCCTAGTTGTCGAACTCTTTCGAGATAACGCAGTCTACCCGCGACTTGTGCTTGCCTCAGTCCTGGTGGTGTTCTGTATGCTCGTGTTACGGCTCTCCAAGGAATTATTTACGAGAAATCAGGGAGCCTTGTAGCGCCACTCAGTCGCAGAAGCAATTCAATCTCCGTGCAAAGAACAATCTCAACGTGGCGCTTTCGATCCCTTGGGGGTCACCCAAAAGCGGCCACTTGTGGTCACCTGAAAAACCGGCCACTCTGAGTGAAGTTCAGACATTTCGCTGACCGAGGCAAATAGCCTCGGTTGGATGGGAAATGTCTTGAGCAAAGAGAAGCGGGAACAGGTAGTTGCATTGGGCCGTCTTGGGTGGTCCTTGCGTCGAATCGAAGAGGCGACCGGGGTTCGTCGCGAGACAGCGGGCGGTTATCTGCGCAAGGCAGGGATCGTGATTCGCCAGCCCGGCAGCTGGGGTGAAAAGTCGCTGTCAAAAGCGGCCACTCTGGTGACCACCGGCTTTTTGCCGGAAAAGGCGGCTGTGGAGCCGGCCGCGAAGCGCTCGGAGAGCGCCTGTGAACCGTTCCGCGAGTTGATCGCGCAGGAGTTGGGGCGCGGTCGCAACGCAGTAGGCATTTTCCAGGATCTGGTCGACAGGCACGGGTTCACGGGCGGCTACCAGAGCGTCAAGCGTCTGGTGCGCAAGTTACGCGGCTCGGTATCGCCTGAGGCGCGGGCAATCATCGAAACGAAACTCGGCGAAGAATGCCAGGTTGATTACGGCACGGGGCCGCTGGTGCGTGATCCGGACAGCGGCAAGTACCGGCGCACGCGGTTATTCGTGCTGACGCCGGGGTGCAGCCGCAAATGTGTTCGGCTGCTGGCCTTCCGGTCGAGTGCACGGGGATGGGCCGAGTTACATGAAAGGGCGTTTCGCCGGCTTGGCGGTTCGCCACGAGTCGTGGTGTTGGACAACCTTCGCGAGGGCGTGTTGTCTCCGGACTTCTACGATCCGGGCCTGAATCCACTGTATCGGGATGTTCTGGCGCACTACGGTGTGACGGCACTGCCGTGTCGCGTGCGCGATCCCGATCGAAAAGGCAAAGTCGAGTCCGGTGTGGCCCATGCGCAGAAGACGCATGGACCCGGGCGGCCGGCATCACATCCGGTGGTGTGTTCCGTCGGCTGACCAAGAGCGGCCGCCTGCTGCCGGGAAAAAGCCTGGGCGTCTGGGCAATCTGGGATGTCGTGGTCACAGCGGCCAAAGCTATCGGCATCGAGGGCTTCGGCCCGCACGACGCGCGCCGCAGCTACGCGAAGTTGTGCCGCAAGCAAGGAGGAAAGCTCGAGCAGATTCAGTTCCTGCTGGGCCACGAATCGATCGAGACGACCGCGCTCTACACCTCGGTCGAGCAGGAGATCGCCGTCGCGGTCAACGACAACCTCGGGCTATGAGCCCGGCCATGGATCCAGACCATAAATAGATAAGTGTTCCGGCTCTGGGAAGGCCGTGGCCCGGGATCAGCCCAGACAATCGGTATTATCGTTGCCTATTCGCTCTGCTAATTTCCCTCCAACCTCTCCTGCTCCACTCCCTCTCGAAGTCTTCACCCAATAGCTAACCAGCGCCCTCCGCCCCGCGCCCCAACCTGCGCGCAGGCCATCGTGCGCCTTCACCCCGGAAAGGAAAGACTATGTTCCACTTCATCACGCTTTTCACCGTACCCCCCCGAGGCCGAGGAGGCCCTCGTCCGCAGTCTCGGCATGGGCGGCACCTGGCTCGCACGGGCCCGCCTGGTCGGCCCCGCCCTGGTGGCCGCCGATCTGTTGCGCCACCAGCGCTGGCCCATGTTCCTCTGCCATGACATCTGGACCACGCCCGAGGCCTATGCGCGCGCCTGCGGCAGCGAAGCTGTCCGGCAGCTCCTCAGCGCCAGAAAGCGTATGGCAGTCGATTCCTTCGAGATCGGGGCCTTCACCTTCCCGGCCCTCAAAGAAACTGCCGGGACCAGCGACGCCATCCTGACACAGGCCGAATCACTCAGTCCGGCCTGGTGGCTGTCGACAGATCAATTGGAAAATGATCTCTGCGATGCGGTAGTTCAGGCGACGGTGGACAACGAAAACGTGACGACCGCCGCACTCGCCCGGATCGACGCCTACTTCGCAAAGGATGGCGATGATCCCGAGAAGCAGCACCGGCAATCTCTGCTCAGGCTGCTCGGGCTGCTGCGTCCCAACTTGGCCGAGCTACTCGGCGAGCCATCACCTCTCCCGTAAACAAAATGCCGGTCACAAACCGGAACGTGGTGGCGGGCGAACCTCGGGGCGGCCGCTCGCCAATCACCACGATCATCGCCCGCCCCGAGCATTGAAGAACGCTCCATGATGAGATCTGAATCTGAAGGCATCACAGCTTAACGAAGAGTTGACCGCTGCCTGACCTGAGTCGTTTCCTGTGTCCACCAGACTTTACGCAATCGGGAAATCGATCGACAACGGGCGTTCCGAGCACAGACAAATCGCAATGAAGATAGGCTTTCACAATTGACAGGCAAGGGCCGACTAAGTCCGGGTGCACAACAAAGATCCCCCGCGGCACAGGATGCAAAGAATCCCGTTCTGATGCGGAGCCAGCAGAACGGTGCCGCGCAGTTTACGGGGATCGTCATCCGAGACTCGACTCCCGCGCGATCGCACTATTGAAATACGAACTGTGTCGCAACCTGTGAGCTGCAGCGTAAGGGCAGTGTGATTGAGGTCACATAACTTCGCGCCAATCGGAGCGCAGTATCAGATTGCGCGAGTCACAGTTGGCTGTCCTCCGCAGGGCGCGATCCGCATTCGAAAGGCTTCCTCTTGTATCCCGCGCCATCGCCTTCGCGGAGGTCCAAACGGACATGAAAACCAATTGTCGGCTTCAAACAATCTCTCATCTCGCCTCGTGGCGGAGTATTGCAGCAGCCAGTGCAGCTTTTGTTTTAGCAGGTGTATTAACGGCTTGCGGCGGTGGTAGCGCACCCACCAGTTCCAACCCGACTCCAACGCTCACGGCCAAGACCGCAGTCGAGGTGAATATGGGCGATTCTCCATCGGACTGGATGCTTGCTTTCTCCATGAACATCAGTTCCATGTCTCTTGCCGGAAACAATGGAAGCGTCACGGCGGTTTCTTCCTCAACTCCGATGGAGATGATTCACCTGATGGGCACAATGCAACCGCTCGCCATGGTCAGTGTGCCCCAGGGAACCTACACCGGAGCATCGATCACCATCGGCTCCGCAACCGTGATGTACATGGATCCGACGACCAAGGCGCCTGTGCAAGCGACAATTTCTGGCCCCATTACGGGGACGGTCACGTTCAGCAGTCCTATCACGGTGGGCTCTACGCCGATGGCCATGGGCTTCGATCTCAATCTGGCCAGTTCCGTGACGATGGGCTCCAATGGCAATCTGAGCATGAATCCGGTCTTTCAGGTGACCTCGGGAATGCAGGGCTCCGGCAACCCCCTCGATCCATCGAATGGCGGAATTCAGCAAATGATGGGTTCATTGTCGAGCGTCTCGGGAAGTTCGTTCACTATGACCTCGATGCAGGCGGCACAGAGTTTCACCTTCGCGACCAACTCTTCGACGGCCTTCGACGGCACCAGCATGAGTTCTATGACAAACGGCATGCTCGTGATGGTCGATGCCAGTCTTCAGGCTGACGGCACGTTGATGGCGACAAAGATCAAGTCCATGATGAACTCGGGAGGCGTGATGGGCGGAGGCATCATCACTGCGGTGACCGGACAGCCGCCAACGTCGCTTACGATGGTCATGCAGGATGGAGCCGGCTCAGGCATGATGTCGTCGGATTTCGCTGCCGGAGCCACAGTCGACCTGGGCGGAAGCACCACTTATCAGATCGATGAAGACGGCATGGACATGTCGGGCCTGACCTTCACGCCAGTATTCGATGTGAGCCATATTTATGTGGGGCAGAGCGTGATGCCCATCAGTTCAACCAGCATGATGAGCGGCGGATCGGGAATGATGGGCGGCAGTTCGATGGGAGGTACCATCACTGCGTCAGAAGTTGCCCTAGAGCCACAGGGATTGACCGGCACTACAGCCATTGCAATCACCAGCGGTTCGACCACCAGCTTCACCCTGACTCTCCCTTCGGACTCTGCGTTCACCACACTGACGGGCGCTACCAGCGTAACGGTGGTACAGCAGGCACAAACAACAGTTGCCAGAACGTCACCGATTGCGAGCGGATCTTCCGTGCATGCCTTCGGGCTGTTGTTCTTCGACGGCGGCCAATGGAAGATGGTGGCATCAAGAATGGGTGCGAATTAACCATTTGCCTGGCATCTCCACGAACACAATAGTTTGCAGCGCGTGACGGAGGTCACAGACCACTATGTGCTGCATTCAGCATCATGGAACGTCGAGC
>JAJXXG010000075.1 GCA_021781255.1 Acidobacteriota bacterium | reverse complement strand
ATTCATGGTCATGGTGCCGGTTTTGTCTGAAGCAATGACCGTGACTTCGCCGAGGGCCTCAACGGCGGCGAGATGACGAACGATGGCGCCGCGGCGGGCCATTCTGCGGACACCCAGAGCGAGAACCACGGTGACAACTGCGGCGAGTCCTTCCGGCGTGGCGGCAACGGCGAGTGCAACACCAAAGAGAAGGATTTGCAGGACACGCTCGCCGTTGTGCACTCCCTGAAGAATTAGCAGAGACAGAACGACGATGAAGGCGATGGCGACGACCGCCAATCCAAGACGCCTGCCGAGTCGATTGAGTTCCCTTTTGAGCGGTGTCTCACGATCCTCGGTCTGGTGAAGCAGGGCAGCGATACGGCCGAATTCGGTGTGGCGGCCAGTAGCAGTGACGATCGCGGTAGCATGTCCGTAAACAGCGGTGGTGCCGGAAAAGACCATGTTATGGCGGTCGGCGGGCGGCGCCTCGGAAGGTAGGGGCTGGATGGATTTGGTCACCGGAAGGCTCTCTCCAGTGAGGGCGGACTCCTGGGTGTTAAGCGCGGTGACTTCAATTAGTCGAGCGTCGGCGGCGATGCGGTCACCTTCGCGGACGATGAGCAGATCTCCGGGAACAAGCAGGCGAGCTTCGATGCGCTGCTCCTGGCCGTCGCGAACGACCGAGACTGACGGGGGCGTCATGGAACGAAGGGCGGCAAGGGCGCGGTCCGCGCGTTCCTCCTGCAGAAAACCAAAAAGAGCGTTGAGGAGGACAATGGCCAGGATTGCAAATGCTTCGTAGGGCAGCCCGGAGGCACCCTCCATGAACCAGGCAAGGAACGAAACCAGAACTGCGGCGAGCAGGAGGTAGACCTGCCAATCGCGGAACTGAAGCAGGAAGCGTAGCCAGGAGGGCTTAGCGGGAACGGCAGGCAGCGCGTTGGAACCGTAGTGGACGAGGCGGCTTCGTGCTTCGGCGTGGGTGAGGCCGAGATGGCGATTCGTCACCAGAGCCACAATCACCTGATCAGACGTAAGCATGTGAGGGTGTTCGACTTCTGGATACGAGGCGACGGCCATCCGGGATGCCCTCCGAGGGTGTGCGGCGAATGGCTCTGCCGCGTGGGAGCCGAACCCAACCCCATTGTGGCGGCTGGCGGGGATGGCTGTTGGTGATCAGGGTCACCATATATAAAGATAGCCAGCGCTGGCTATGGAGAAATGAGCGAGTCCGGAAGCTTGGAACCTATCCGCCAGAAAACGGGACTCGCCGGAGCGCCTTGAATGAGGGGCGATCCAAAGGCTTGCCGCAAACAGACAGAATGACGGCAAAAAAAAACGGCCCCTCGGGTGAGGGGCCAATCTGCCTTGGTTCTCTCGTTGTGTGAGAGCTTGGTTGCGAACCTTCGTTTTTGTTCTAGTTAGGATTGACCGGTGGTTGCGACGCAGCACCCTGAGGGGAGGGCTGCGCGGAAGACTGCTGCGTCGCACCAATCGGCGAACCGCCATTTGCTGAGGGCGTGTTCAAGGTCGCTAAACTGTTTTGCATGACTGAGACCTGGACGACGTTGCCACGCCGGACAGTCTCGTTGTCGCTCATGGGAGCATTGCCCATCGCTACGTGGTGCATGCGATAGACGGGAATCTGATGTTCAGCCAGATAACGATAAACCGCCTCTGACATGTACTGCGAGTCACGAATACCGACCTGTCCACGGTAGTGGGAGTATCCAGTGATCTCGATGATGTAGCCCTTCTGTCCCTGGACTTGCGAGGCGAGCTGGGCAAGGGCGTCCTTGGCGCGGGAGTTAAGCATGCGCTGGCCGGGACGGAACCGGATCTCGAGGTCATTGACCTTGTGGTACTGGTCAAGGGTAGTGACGGTGTTGTCGAGCTGTGCGGTCTGCGTGTTGGCCTGCTCGGCAAGCTGGTTGGCCTGGTTGGCCGTGTTGTTGGCTGCCGTGGCAGTCTCGCTGGCCTGTCCAGCAGTCGATTCGGCCTGGTGGATGCCCGCTTGCGCGCGGTTATCGACGTCCTTAATGTCGCGTGCGTTCTTGGCCTGGAGTTGGTCGAGCTCATTCAGGCGATCCTTGATGGGATCGACCTGACGATGTACCCACTTTTTGCGAGCAAAAGGGTTCAGGTGTCCCCAGAAGCCCTCATTGGACTTCACCGGAAGGGGGTTTCCAGTAGCGTAAGTATTGTTAGCGCTGGGGTTGGTGCTGGCCGTGGCGGAAGTGCCGGTTTGAACCTGTGCGTTGGACGACTGCTGCGCGAGCGCCGGTACCGCCAAAGCGGCGGCGACAAGAAGGGCCGGAATCGCGACTGGGATGTGAAGTGCTTTGACTTTGCTCTCTTTATTGGTCATTGCTTTATGTTCCTTCGTTAATTCTTTAAATCTGAAGAGCACACTTCAGGAGGATGCGCAGCGTCCTGTATGCCAAGGGATAGAGCAGTTGGTGTGCCAAAGATTTCAGGATGCCCGCAAAAAACTTACTTGATACAAATAAAAGGACTTAGCAAGGATGCGCGTTGGGCTGGCAACGGGGCATTGCTATGTAAAAAGTTCCGGAAGGTAGTTTTGGCCTTGCTGAAGAGGAAAAAAATGCGTGGTAACGGTTACCCGGTGCCGGCGAGGAAGTCAGGGACGAGGAGCGAGAACTTCGGCCAAGTGGAGGGCGCGGCGGCGAGAATTTTGGGCGATCTGTTCGCGGCAACTGAAGCCGTCGGTAACGAGAATGGTCTCAGGCTGCGCGTCGCGAATGGCAGGCAGAAGGACGCGTTCGGCGAGTGCCTGGGAGACCTCGTATTTTTCGCGCTCGAAGCCGAAGGGGCCAGCCATGCCGCAGCAGCCGGAGTCGAGAAGGGTGACGTCGGCCCCGGTCTGACGGAGCAGGTCGAGCTCTGAGTTCATTTTGAACGTTGATTTATGGTGACAGTGACCGTGTAGAAGGATGGATTGGCCGGTGAGCATTGGCGGCTGATAGCCGGGCGCGTGATGGACGAGAAGATCGCTGAGCAGAATGGTCTGCTCGCGAAGCGCTGCAGCCCGTGGGTCATGCGGGAAGAAGTTGCGAAGTTCGTCGCGAAAGACGGAAGCGCAGGACGGCTCAAGGAAGACGATCGGGACGCCGGAGTCGATCTGTGGGGCGAGCTGGGCAAGGATTCGATTGAGGTAGCTGCGGGCGGCATCGAGAAAGCCGAAGTCGTAGAGTGGCCGTCCGCAACAGACGTGCTGTGCCGGGACGCTGGGGGTGAATCCGGCAGAGACGAGGACGGAGTGGGCAGCGGTGAGGGTTTGCGGGTGGTAGTAGTTGTTCCAAGTGTCAGGCCAGAGGAGCACGGGCTTAGCTGAGGGTGAGGCCGCGACCGGGCGGTGGAGGCTCTGAAAGCTACGCGGCGCGAAATGCGGGAGACGGCGATTCGGGGAGAGTCCAAGGATTGATTTGACGACATGGCGGAGGCCCGGAACCTGCAGGGGAAGATTTGCGAGGCGCGGGGTCAGGCCTGGAATGGCCGACGCCAGAGCAGCCCAGCGATCCATGAAGGCAAAGGCGAAGTCCCGGAGGGAGTGCGGGTGCTGCTGGTGGTAGTGGGCGAGGAACTCGGCTTTGTAGGTGGCGATGTCCACGTTGACAGGACACTCAGATTTGCAGGCTTTGCATGAAAGGCAAAGGTCGAGAGCTTCCTTCACAGGCTCGGAGGCCCAATCCCGGTCGAGGACATTGCCCTGGAGCATTTCCCAAAGCAGGTGCGCGCGGCCGCGCGTGGAGTGCTGCTCCTCGCGGGTGGCCATGTAGCTGGGACACATAGCGCCGGAGTCAGTCTTGCGGCAGGCTCCGACACCAACGCAGCGGAGAGTGGCCTCGGCGAGCGAGCCTTGATCGTCGGGAAACTTAAAGAAGGTGGGCTGCGGGTGAGTGTGGTAGCCGGGGCCGACACGGAGATTGTCAGTGGGCGAATAGATCTCGGCGGGGCCTGAGAGCTTCCCCGGATTCATGCGATTATCGGGGTCCCAGATGGCTTTGAACTCTCGGAAGGCCTGGATCAGCTCGGGGCCGAACATTTTGGGCAGGAGCGCTGCACGGGCCTGCCCGTCTCCATGCTCGCCAGAGATGGAGCCGCCGTGGGCGACCACGATGTCGGCGGCACGATCGATGAACTCCCGGAAAGCAGTGACGCCGGGAACGGACTCAAGATCGAAATTGATGCGGAGATGAACGCAGCCCTGGCCGAAGTGTCCATACATAGGACTGCGGTATCCATACTGGCGCATGAGAGCGAAGAGCTGACGGAGATATGAGCCGAGCTTTTCCGGGGGAACGGCAGCATCTTCCCAACCCTCCCAGCCGTGCGGTTCGCCGGGGACAAATACGGTGGCGCCGAGAGCGGACTCGCGGATGCGCCAGATGCGACGGGCGTCCTCACCGGAGTACTGACGGATGTTGGGCGGAACGGGATAGGACGACGCGGCGCGGGCAAAATCGGAAGCCTGATGGTCGGCCTCTTCAGGCGACCAAGCGCCGAACTCGACGAGCAGAAAACCACCACCCTCGGGCAGCAGTGGGATGTCATCGGTGGCGAGTCCTTTGCGGCTCATGAAATCGGTAAGGACGGAGTCGATGCCTTCAAGCCCGATCGGATGATGCTCAAGGACGGCCGGCACATGGTCAGCGGCGATAAAGGCATCGGGGAAAGCAGCGACGACTAATCGCCGGTGCGGCGGACTGGGCTTGAGGTCGAGCTCCGCACGGAGGATGGTGACGCAGGTGCCTTCGCTGCCGACGAGCGAGCGAGCAACGTGGAAGCCGTTCTCCGGGAGGAGCCAGTCGAGGTTGTATCCGGAGACGCGGCGTGGAATCTGCGGGAAGCGCTCGCGAATGAGCGGGGCGTACTGATCGCGGAGGCGGGCGAGAGCAGAGTAAATCTGCGCAGGGCGGCCACCGCCGGCGAGAATACGGGCGAAATCATCGTCGGAGGTTGG
>JAJXXG010000160.1 GCA_021781255.1 Acidobacteriota bacterium | reverse complement strand
ATATCCCGTGAAGGAAAGTCCCAGCGTCAACAGCAGCAGCACCACGCCAACCACCCAGTTGAACTGCCGTGGCTTTTTGTAGGAGCCCGTGTAGAACACGCGGCACATGTGCAGGAACACGCACACCACCATGCCGTGCGCCGCCCAGCGATGCATGCCGCGCAGGAACGGCCCAAGGAACACGGCAAACTGCAGGTCCTTCATGTCCTGGTAAGCCTGCGCGGGATAGGGCCGGTAGTAGCACATCAGCGCTATCCCGGTCGTCACCAGAATCACAAAAAGAAAGAACGTGATAAAGCCCAGATAGTACGTGTGCTTGAACTTCAGGTTCTCTTTCTTTACCTTGGCCGGGTGAATGTGCAGCCAGACATTGAGAAAGACCAGCTCTGACTTTCCCTTGTCGGTTGACAGTGGATCCCGCCGAACGATTGACTGCCAGATTTCTCGGATAAGATTCATCGCTACACCATCAACCGGTAAGTCGCCGGCACAATCTTGTCTTTGTCCACCTGCAGCTGCCCGTCACGGGCCAGGATCACCTCAAACCAGTTCAGCGGCTTGGGCGCGGGACCATGCACCACTGATCCGTCCGCGGCAAACACGCTGCCGTGGCACGGGCAGTGGAACTTCTGATCGCTCTGGAAGTGCGCAACTGTGCATCCCAGGTGCGTGCAAACTGCGCTCGCAACAGAAAAGCCCCTGTCGCGGTCATGAAACACAAATATCTTCTCGTCCACCAGAAACGTCGGCACGCCGAATGCGTAGTCGCCCGGTTTGCCTATCTTGAACGTTTGCGGCGGCTCATAAAACACACTTGGCATCAGGAACCGGGCCACAGCGCCCATGCTCACTGCAACTGCGGAACTGAGCGATACCATTCCTGCCGTGCCCCAACTTAGAAAAGCTCGACGATTCATTCCCTGCTCCCCTATTCAAAGACTTCCCGTTCCTGCCGTTCCAGTGCCTCCATCGTGATGGCCTGGGTTGGACACCGGTCCGCGCACAGCCCGCACCGGATGCACTTTTCTTCGTTCTTGATAATCGCGCCTGCCTGTCCTGCCGGCAGCTCGGCAGCGGACACTCCGTAGCGCTGCCGGATCAGCGCGTCATAGCGCTCATCGCCCTTAACCTGCACCAGGTCCACAAGCCGCAGGCACCGCTCGGGGCAAATGTCCACGCAGCCCGCGCACAGAATGCACTTGGACCCGTCAAAAATGGTGTTCACCTGGCACTTCAGGCAGCGGCTTCCCTCTGCCCGGCCCTGCTCTTCATCAAAGCCCAGCTCCACCTCGGCAATGCCGATGCGGCGATTGTTCGCCAGCATGGGCATCTTCTGCCGCGGCGTGGTCAGGAACCCGCTCGGCATCTTCCAGTTCGGCATGATGCGGAACCGGCTGCGCTGCGTCTTTTCCGTCTTGCCGTTCAGGTAGAGGTGAATGGATCGCGCTGCCTTGTGACCATTCGCCACCGCCTCCACCAGGATGCGCGGCCCGAACGCCACATCGCCGCCCGCAAACACGCCCGCAGACGTCGTACTCAAATCCTCATTGATCTTCAGAATGCCGCGCGGCGTTACCTGCACGCCGTCATCCGTGTTCAGATACGAGAGATCCGCCTGCTGTCCGATTGCCAGGACAACGCTGTCGCACGGAATTACCTTCTCCTCATCGCTGAACGCGGGATTAAAGCGCCCGTTCTCGTCAAACACCGTCAGGCAGCGGCGAACACGCAGTCCGGTCACCACGCCGTTCTCGCCCACAATCTCCTTCGGGCCCCAGCCGTTGTCCACCACAATGCCTTCATGCTCGGCCTCGTCCACCTCGCCCTTCCATGCAGGCATCTGTGCGCGCGACTCCAGGCTGACCATGTTCACCTGCTCGGCGCCGGAGCGCAGAGCCAGACGAGCCGCATCCAGCGCAGGCTGAATGTTCTTTTCATCCCCATTCGTGGCGGGCCTTGCAACATCCTCGGCTTCCTGCACCAGTCGAACGGCAGCGCGCGCCACATCAATCGCCACATTGCCGCCGCCCACCACCACAACGCGCTTCCCCAGCTCAATCTCAAAGCCGAGATTCACGTTGATCAGAAAATCGATGCCGTTATAAACGCCCGCCAGGTGCGCGCCCGGAATATTCAGTTCGCGCCCCTTGTTCAAACCGGTCGACAGCAGCACTGCATCAAACTTCGAACGCAGTTCGGCAAAGGAGATGTCGCGCCCCACCGTCACCCGCGTATGCAGCGTCACACCCATGCTCAGGATGTGGTCGACCTCCATCTTGATGATTTCCCGCGGAAGGCGAAAATGCGGAATCCCCAGGTACAGCATGCCTCCCGGCACCGGCGCGGACTCGAACACCTCCACCGTGTAACCCAGCAGCGCCAGGTCGTGCGCGCACGTCAGTCCGCACACACCCGCTCCCACTACTGCAATCTTCTTGTCTCGCTTTGCGACCTTCGGCAGGGCCTTCCTTGCCGGATCATGCCCCATGCCCAGGTTGTGCCTGTCTGTCGCGTAGCGCTTCAGCGCACAGATGGCAATCGGCTCGTCAATCTTCCCGCGGCGGCAGTTGTCCTCGCATGGATGCGCGCAGATTCTTCCCAGCACATACGCAAACGGATTTGGCGCGCGTGCCAGCAGATAGGCTTCTTCGTCCTGCGAGATCCCAATCGCCTGCACATAGCGTCCGCACTCGGTATGAATCGGGCAGGCCGACTGGCAGGGAATATTTTTGTCAAAGTACTCCCTGTCCGGGATCTTGATGGAATAGCTCATGCGGTCCCAACCTCCAAAAATTCTCAGCAACTACACTCAACAGCCATGGCCCGCGCTTCCCTGACTTCTTTTGAAAATACTCCCGGCGAGCGGGCCAGATGCTCGCCGGGGTCCAGGTAAAGCAACTTGCGGTTATGTGGCAAGGAACAATCCCTGCGCACGTCTTAGTGCTGTTGCGCCTTCAGCTTCTCGATCTCTGCATCGGAAAGCGACTTGTAGAAGGCGGAGGGATTCTTGTCCTTGCGAACCTGCTGGTCATACGCCAGGAACTCGAAGATGTCCTTCGCCTGCTTGTCGCTGATGCCCGAGTTCGGCTTGTGCATCATGCGCTTCACATAGCGCTCCCACTCCGGCTTGCTCATCGACGTGTTGATCGGGCGAGCAATCGTGTGGCACTTCGCGCACTTGTCCACAAACACCTTGTAGGCCTTCTGCTGCTCCGGCGGATACGAAGAGACATTGATAGAGCTCGGCCCCTTATCCTGCGGAAGCGTTACGTTGCTGCTCTGCGCAACCACAAACAGCGGCGCGCTCATACAGGCAATTGCCATCCATTGAATTGCTTTGTGCATTGTCCTCTCCCCTTACCACATGAACCGGAAGTCCAGCATGAACTTCTTGTCGGTGCTGCCTACCAGCGCAACGGGGTCGCCATCGTGCTCCTGATTGTACGTCGCACGAACCACCACATTGCCCAGGTCCGTCATCGCATGCTCGGCGCCAACACCCCATGCCCGCGTGTGCATCAGCGGATTGGGATCGATCTTCTGGTTCGAGCGATCGAACCGCGCCATCAGCGCCGTTCCGGTCTTGATGTAGTAATCAGCCTCTCCGCGGTAGCTGTTGGCCGTGTAGTGCGACATCGTTCCGCCCTGGTTCCACAGCCAGTCATCATTGCTGTGGATGTAGCCGCCCAACAGATCCAGCTTGTCAAAGAACAGGTAGTTGCCGAATGCGCCTACGCGATAGAAGGTCGGCCTGAAGGTGAATGGATTGCCGTTGGCATCCGTCTGGTTCTGATCCTTCGAGCCGCGATACATCATCACCGTCACGCCGCCATCCGGTCCAAACCAGTAGTCCGCGTCGGCCCACACATCCTTCGAGTTCTTCGTTGAGCCGTTCAGAATTTCGCTGCCGTCCGCAGCCAGGCCATTGGTCACCTTTGCCGATACCGCAAAGATCTTGCCGAAGTACGGAGACGCCCACGTGTAGCCGAAGTCCACACCCGTCGGATGCTGATCCAGCGTGAAGCCGATCGGATCAACATTCGTCAGCGTGTAAGACGGGTCAGGGAAAAGGTTGTAGAACATCGCTGCGCGCGTTCCCTCACCTTCCTGCATGTGAATTTCGCCGCCCTTCACAAAGTAGCTGCTGTTGGCGCGGCCGCCCGTGTAAACGCCAAAACCCTGCTCCAGACCGCTGCCGCCGTCCTGGTACAGTTCATAGTGCCCAAAGTAGGAGAAGCCCGAGTCCGGAACCGCGCCGGCAAAGAACATCGCCGCTTCGTCCAGGTTGAAGCTCGAGCATGTGGACGAGGAGGACGTATCGCTGCCGCAGGAGGTCGACGGAGAAACCGACGTCGTCGTTCCTGAATCCGATACTGTCTTATCCTCGGTAACGCTGCCCTGCAGAATCACGGCAAACGAATTCGTGAGGCTGAACTTGATGTCCTTGTCCAGCTCGCTCACCTTCGGTGCCGGCTTGCTTCCGTCCATCTCGTCCGGAGGCATACGATATCCCAACCGCTTGAACATGTAGCCGTTCTTGTTCAACGCGGGTGGAATGGTGTGACAGGTGTAGCACTTTACGCCAAACTTCCGAGCAAATGCCGGAATCGCATGCCCCGGCTGAGGCATCAATAGAAATAGAACTGAGAGAAAAAGGAATGTCTTGAAGCCTGATTTCCAGAATTTCATCTTTGGCTGCTCCCTGCCATTCCCTTAGCAAGTCACAGACCAAACCCACGCTCTAATCGTTTCAGTAACTTAACGCCCATTCCTACTGCCGCGTGGGGAGTCTACTCCCCGATCCCCGGCTCAAGTTGAGGAATGAATTCCCCACCCTGCGGTTCCCTGTCCTTTTTCAGCAACAGATAGAAGGTCTTCCGGTCCACCCCGGCCTCGCGCGCCGCTGCGCTCACGTTCCCCCCGCAACGCGCCAGCACCGCCTGCGCATAGGACTTCTCAAAGCCCG
>JAJXXG010000166.1 GCA_021781255.1 Acidobacteriota bacterium | reverse complement strand
CGGTACTTGCCGCGCACATCCTGATAGACGCGGATGTATCCGGCCTTTACGAATTCGTCGCTACCCCGCGTCATCGCATTGAGCATGTAGGGTGAGTCCCCGGTGCGCATGTGCGCCGCGGCGTTATAAGGTATGCGCGTTAGTACGATCGGCGCGTTATGCGCGCCTTTGGGAATTGCAATCACCGTGAACAGCTTGACGCCGTCCCGCATGGGGATCATGACATTACGGACGGTGTAGTTGTAATCAGTGTGTGGTGGGGTGAAGTGTTCGGGGATATCGGAAGCCATGGGCGAGGGCGCGGAGTTCTGCGCAAGAAGCGCCGGCGATAGAGACACGGCGAACAGGACAACAATACAGCGCAACAGTGACGGCATGCGATATTTCTCCGGGTGCGAAGACAGTTTCGAGTTGCCCTGGATCGAAACCCAGTCCGCACCACAATAGTCACAAACATCCAGGTGCAGCTGAGAAATATTGCTGGCGGGGCAGTCTGTCCTTCCTCTGAAACAGCTTGACAGTAATGATATTAGGCCTTCAACCGGACGTATTTCTCTTTTGCGCACTCACAGTTTCGTCAAAAGGAATAGTCTCCCGACGCATTTTGAAAGCCTCGCTGGTCGGATCGCAAGGAGTTTGATGTTCTACAATCGCTGGATTCCCCTGTTCTCTCAAGTGAAATTACAGGTTCCCCGACACAAAAGATGACTGAGCGCTAAAGTGGGTAGCTTATCCAGAGGCAGGACGCCGTGCTGAGCGCGCGAGCATATCGCCGGTCGGAACGGAAGCTTGCGCAATTTGCAAGCCGTGGTTTCTCAGGTCCTTGCACTGGCTTCAGACGTCTATTGCTCAACAGGAGTTTGCCCCCCTTGTCTTCTAAGCCTCCAACCGTGGGACTTCATTTGGAGAGACGCTCTACTCCAATGCCAATGCTTCTACTCGATGACCAGACGATTCGCGAAATGCTTTCGATCGACGAGGTCATTCAACTGGTGGAGTTCGCATTTGCCGAAGATGCGCGTGAGCGGATCAAGACACTGCCAGTGCTCAAGGAATCGCTCCCATTCGGTGTGGGCACCTGGGTGGTCAAAGCCGGGCATCTTGCCCTTCCCTCAAACGAAGATTCTTCCACTCAGGATGTGATCGGTCTGAAGTTGGGTGGTTATTGCCCCGCAAATGCTGCCCGTGGCCTTCCCAATCATAACGCCGCAGTGATGTTAACCGATCCGGTTAGCGGACGACCTTCAGCTGTGCTCGCCGCAAATGTGATTACCACGTTACGCACAGCTGCAGGCGGTGCTATTGCGGCAAAGTGGCTTGCGGGAGAGAAAGCCGACCGAGTGGCCGTGCTCGGCGCTGGGGATCAAGCCTACGCGCAACTTGATGCCTGGAAGGCTATCCATCCGGTCAAACTTGTGAAGGTCTGGGCGCGCAATCGCGAGCGTGGCGAAGAGTATGCTGGCTTCTGGCGCACCAAAGGAATCGATGCGCAAGCCTGCTCGACAGCAGAGGATGCAGTGCGAGATGCGGGGCTTATCATAACTGCGACTGCGGCCCGTGAACCGATACTTAGACTTGAATGGGTGCAACCTGGTACGCACATCAATGCGATTGGCGCAGACTCAATCGGCAAGCAAGAGCTGCACGAAGATCTGGTGTCAAAGTCAGCACTGTTTGCGGATAAACGGGCGCAGAGCATCCGCATCGGTGAGATGCAGAGGCCGCTTGAACTCGGGATGGTTGACACGTCGCATGTTCGTGCCGAGCTGGGCGAAATATGCGCAGGAGTAAAGTCAGGAAGGACCAGAGAAGACGAGATTACAATCTTCGATTCTACGGGAGTGGCTTTCCAGGACCTAGTGGTCGCCGGACATCTGCAGAGGCTAGCCACACGGCAAGGGCTTGGCCAAACTGTTTTTTTATAACAACTGTAAAGGGCCTTCGGTAAAGGGCAGACATTCGGGCATGGGATTCAATTCGTACCGCCTCTATCCAGCTTGCGTTGGGGCGACGGTCGAAAAGGAGTTGTATTATGAACCGAAGGGAATGGATCGGAGGCGCGGCGGCCCTGCTGCTGAACCGCGGAACGATTGCAGAGCAACCCAGTGCTGCAGTTCGGAATACTCTGCCTGCTTCCCGGCAAGAATTTCCAATCAGCGGCGTCAGAACCTATTTCGACAGTGCGCACTGGCACCCAATGAGCGTCGCCTCCGCGGCAGCCGTCAAATCCTATCTGGATTACACCGTGTCACGCTCGCCCAATGTTGATCCGATGCTTAACACGATGGAAGACGGCGTAAGGGCGCAGTTTGCAGCGCTCATCAATGCCACGCCGCTCGAGATTGGGTACGTGCAAAGCACGATGATGGGCGAGAATCTCGTACTCCAGAGCGTCAGTGCATCCCGTCCCGGTGGAAATATCGTTACCGATGAGTTGCACTACCAGGGTTCTCTCTACATGTACCGCTCACTGCAGCGTAATGGCCGCGACGTACGCATCGTGAAATCGCGCAACGGTCGAATCGAGATTAGTGATCTCGAGCAGGTGATCGATCGCAACACGCGCTTCGTTGCCCTTTCTCTGGTCTCGTTTGCCAATGGCTTTATGCACGACCTCGAGGCCGTGTGCGCCCTGGCTCATGCGCACCGCGCATATGTCTATGCGGACATCGTTCAGGCCGTTGGTGCAGTGCCGCTGAATGTCCGCACTTCAGGAGTCGATTTTTGTGCCTGCAGCTCCTATAAGTGGCTTATGGGCGACAAGGGCATTGGATTCCTCTATGTGCGTGGTGATCTTATCGGATCTGTCCTGCAAAGGACCATGTACGGAAAGATGCAGATGACCAATTTCGAAAGCCATGTGTTTCCGTACGATCTGCCGCTTGGCGCACCCGCAACATGGAAGGAAGTTCCCGGCGTTCCAGGCTTCTTCGAAGTTGGTGCGTACTCGCTTTCCGGGATCGCATGCCTTGCACAATCTCTTTCGTACATACGACATCTCGGCGTTGATCGCATTCAGGCGCATATCCGCTCTCTCACCACACGTCTGCAGACGGAGGTACCCCGGTTGGGATTGACTCCGCTCACACCACAGGAGAGCGGTGGCAACATCGTAGCGTTTGTCGTCCCGGATCCCGCCTCGCTGCAAAAGACGTTGCGTGCGCACTCAATCAAAGTTACCTTCGACCAGCACCGGATGCGGATTTCGCCTTCCGTTTTCAATGATCAGAGCGATATCGACACTTTCCTGGCCGTGCTTGAGGCAGCATCACCCAAAAAAGGGAATTGAGATGCAACCTGCAGCAATCATCGAAGCCCCGCGCCTGAGCTCCCTCTTAGGGACCGATGTTGTGATTGTCTCCGAGACATTTCAGAAGACGGGTAGTTTCAAATTCCGCGCTGCGTATCATCTGGCCTCAAATGTACCAGAGACGCTACTGATTACTGCGTCTTCTGGAAACTTCGGCCAAGCCTTGGCTTGTGCATGCTCGATGCTAGGCAAGAAATGCATTGTAGTAATGCCGCAGACATCGGCACAGGTGAAAATCGAGGCAGTGAAAGCATTTGGCGGACAGGTTGAACTTGTCGATATCAATACCAAGAGTCGTGAGCAGCGGGTCAGCGAACTTGCCGCTGATCATCCCGAAGCCTACATTGCTAGCGCCTACGACGACGCGCTGGTGATTGCTGGTAACGCGAGCCTTGGCAGGGAGATCGCCGCTATAGACGTGGAATTTGATGCGATCATTGTGCCCATTGGTGGAGGGGGCTTGTCCGCTGGCGTTCTTCGTGGACTTCGTGAAAGTGGAAACCGAATCCCGGTGATTGGGGCGGAGCCGTTGCTGGGAAACGACGCCGCTCGCTCACTGAGGGCGGGAAAGCTCATCCGTAACGAGAACGAACCGCGGACCATTGCCGACGGTGCTCGTACCGTAAGTCTGGGAGAGCTGAACTGGGCAATCCTCAAGGACGGGATCGAGGATATTATCGAAGTGCCGGAAGAAAACATCTGCGAAGCTGTACGTTTGCTTTACGGTTTGGCGAACCTGAAAGTAGAGCCAACTGGTGCTTTGAGCGTTGGAGCTTTACTGACCAATGTAGAGAGATTCAAGGAACAGTCCGTCTGCTGCATTGTAAGCGGGGGAAATGTTGACCCAGCAGTCTACGCAAGGCTGATTTGCAGTTAAGAAGACCTGTGCGGAAACTTTCGGTCCCACAGTCGGACTGGGCTGAAAGCTCGATTCTGCATTCTTCCCCAACCAGAACCAGTCTCATAATTCCGTTGGGTTGAGATGTATTGCATTCTGGACTTGCTCTGATATCTCCGCGCGGCTTTAATGGCAGTACGCTGGGAGTTAACCGAAGAACCGTGGTTGTTGGTGGAGCCGATGCTGCGGCCTGCGTCGGCAGGTGTGCGGCGGAGTCGTCCCTGGCATGACACGCGCGCCGTGCTGAATGATGTGCTGTGTGTGTTGGGAACCGGAGCGCAGAGGCGTGAGTTGCCGGAGAAGAATTCGCCATAACAGACCTGCCACCGCCGTTTTCAGCAGTGGATCCGCGACGGCAAGCTGATTGAAGCGCTGAGGCTGCTGGCGCGATTACTGCACAAGCAAGGCAAACTCAACCTGGAGGAAGCGTTCGTGGATGCAGCTTTCGCGAGCGCCAAAAAGGGGCTTTGCTATCGGTCCTACCCGCCGCGGGAAGGGCACGAAGATCGCCGCTATCGCCGCTGATAACAGTCATCCACTCGCCGTTACTGTGGAAAGCACTTCGCCGGCAGAGTGCCATCTCGTCGAAGATGCCCTTGCTGCCAGCTTCCTCGACGAACTTCCCGCCAGGTTGATCAGCGAAAGGGCATATGACTCGGACGGACTTAGCCGAAAACTGGACGAAGACTATGGAATCGAAAGGATCGCGTCGAACCGTCGTAACTGCTCCAAAACGCAGGATGGCTGCCCCTTGCGCCGCTACAGGAAGCGATGG
>JAJXXG010001155.1 GCA_021781255.1 Acidobacteriota bacterium | reverse complement strand
AATAGAGGAACTCACCATCAGGAGGCGATCCTTGCCGAAGAGCAAAATCAAGCGGCTTTATCTCATTCCGATTCTCTCCAAAGCGCTCGACGTCCTGGAGCTGCTTGAGCAGATGAACGAACCTGTCACGCTGGAGGATGTCTTCCAGCGCACACACATCTCCAAAACCAGCGTCTATCGCATCCTCAAAACACTGGTCCATCGCGGCTACGTGGCGCAATCACCCAGCGGCCAGTACCGCCTGGTTTCGCGGCCGCGCCGTCTGCGCTTTGGCCTTGCCGTACAAAGCGCCGAGCTACCCTTCTCCGTAGCCGTCTCGCAGTCCGTCACTGCGGCCGCCGCCGCGGCCGGTGTTGAGCTCATTGTCCTCGACAACCGCCAGGATCCCGACGTCGCACTCGCAAATGCACGCGAACTTGTGGAGCGCCGCGTCGATCTGGCACTCGAGTTCCAGGTGGAGGAAAGCGTGGCTCCCCATGTGGCACACATCTTCAAGCAAGCTCAGATTCCCCTCGTCGCCATCGACGTGCCTCATCCCAACGCCACTTATTTTGGTGTGGACAACTTTGAGGTTGGCTTTATCGCCGGAGAATGTCTGGCCCGGCACGCACAGCGCAAGGGCCACGGAAAGGTGGATTGGGTGCTCGGCGTCGGATTCTCTGAGGCAGGCAGCTTTGTGGAAGGCCGCATCACCGGAGCCTTCGAAGGCATTCGCCAGAGGCTCCCAGACCTTACTGCCGACCGCTTCGTGCGGCTCGAAGGTAGGGGCATGCGTGAGCCCAGTCGTGCAGCCATCGCGGCCTTTCTCCGCGGCCGCGCCAAAGGCCAACGCATTCTGGTCGCTACCGCCACCGACTTGAGCGCTCTCGGCGTTCTGGATGCCGCGCGCGAATCCGGACGCGAGGCCGACTTCGCCATTGTCGGTCAAGACTGCATTCCCCAGGTGCTCGACGAGCTGCGTACCGGCTCAAGCGCAATCATCGGCTCCATCTCGCACGAGGTTGAGAGCTATGGGCCGCGTCTCATCCAGCTTGGTATTTCACTGCTGCGCGGTCACACTGTTCCACCTTACAACTATGTCCGTCATCTCCTCGTCACGACAGAATCGCTGGCCGAATCATCACCCACTTCACCCCGTCGCACATCGCACCCGCACAGCGATTAGCGCTCAAATGTGATTTAAATAAGAACTTCTGTGCCTATTGGTTTACCGTGTTATCGTTTTAGATGATCTCCAATTTCGCCTTTGGTGGTGCCCATGCCTCAAGCCCCTGTCGCCTCGCCAGCTCTCAAATTCCTCGAAGACCGCTGGGACGCGAACCTTGCTGCCTCGCTCGATGAACCCGAACTGCTGCGCTATCGCTCCAATCTTCTCGGCTCAGATCTGCGCATTACGAACTTCGCAGGCGGCAACACCAGCTCAAAAATCATGGATGTCGATCCCCTCACTGGTGAGCAGGTGGAAATCCTCTGGGTCAAAGGCTCCGGAGGTGACCTCGGCAGCATCGAGCGCACCGGCTTTGCCACGCTCTACCAGCAAAAGCTCCTCGCGCTCGAGCATTGCTACAAGGGCGTCGATTATGAAGACGACATGGTGGCGATGTATCCCCTCTGTGCCTTCCGCGGCAATCCCGTTGCCGCGTCGATTGACACGCCACTGCATGGCTTTCTTCCCTTCCCGCACGTTGACCATCTCCACCCCGATTGGGGCATCGCGCTCGCCGCTTCCGCCAACGGCAAAACCAAAATGGATGAGTTCAATCGCGAGTTTGGTCATCAGCTCATCTGGATTCCTTGGCTGCGCCCCGGCTTCGAGCTTGGCCTCGTCATGCGCGATGCCGTTCGCCAAAATCCCGGCTGCGACGGAATCGTACTCGGCGGCCATGGCCTCTTCACCTGGGGCAACACGCAGCGGGCGTGCTACATCAACACACTCACCGTCATCGACCAGATTGGCCAGTTCATTCAGCGCCACGCCAAATCCGCCGTACGCTTCGGCGGCCAGTCCATCCCCGCGCGCGATGACCGCAAAGACGTCGCCCTTCAGATAGCACCATTCCTGCGCGGCCGCGTCAGCCAGCAGCGCCGCTTTATCGTCAGCTTCTCTGACGCGCCAGATGTGCTCCAATTCATCAACTCCGCAAATGCAAAGGAGCTCGCCTTCCTCGGCACAAGCTGCCCTGACCACTTCATTCGCACAAAGATTCGTCCCCTCTTCGTGCCCTGGGCCGCCGGCGCAGGCATTGACGCACTGAAGACGCAGATTGAAACTTCACTCGTCGAATATCGCCAGCAGTACAGCGACTACTACCATCAGTTCGCCACGCCGGACTCGCCTGCTCTTCGCGATCCCAATCCCACCGTCGTGCTCATCCCCGGCCTCGGCATGTTCAGCTTTGGCAAGAGTAAAACTGAAGCCCGCATCGTCGGCGAGTTTTACACCAACGCTATCCACGTCATGGAAGGCGCATCGCTGCTTGGCGAAGGCGACGTAACCGGCACCCTCCCTCAATGCGGCCCGGGACAGGACCCCGCCAGCTTCAAGGTCTGCATGAATTACGTTGCCCTGCCGCCCATTGAAGCCTTCCGCATCGAGTACTGGCAGATGGAAGAAGCCAAACTGCGACGCCAGCCGCCGGAGAAGGAACTCAGCCGCCGCATCGCACTCATCGTTGGCGGAGCCAGCGGCATTGGGCGCGAGGCCGCGCTGCTCGCCGCCAGGCGTGGAGCCCACGTGATGATTACCGACCGCGACGAAGTCGCGGCTGCGTCGGTTGCCACAGAACTCGCTGCCCACGGCACCAAGGAGTCCTTCGCCTCCACCGCCATCGACATTCGCAGCCGCGATGCCATCGCAGCAGCAATCCGCGCCACGGTCGCGGCCTTCGGAGGCATCGACATTCTCATCAATACCGCAGCGCTCTTTCCCTCGTCGCCTGACGGCGTCATCAACGATGCGCAGTGGGCCTCCACGCTCGAAATCAATGTCACGGCGAATTATCTGCTCGCCAGCGAAGCCGCAGCACTCTTCGACGATCAGGCACTCGATGCCTCCATCGTGCTCACCAGCTCCGCCAATGCCGTTGTACCCAAGCGCGGCAGCGAAGCGTATGACGTTAGCAAGGCCGCGCTTTCTCATCTCGTGCGCGAGCTCGCCGTCTCGCTCGCCCCGCGTGTTCGCGTCAACGCCGTCAGCCCGGCCACTGTCGTGAAGGGTTCCACCATGTTCCCGCGTGACCGCGTACGCGCGTCGCTCACAAAGTATGGCATCGCCTTTGAGGAATCCATGGGCGATGACGAGCTGCGCAATCTTCTAGCAGGCTTCTACGCCAAACGCACACTCACGCATCAGCCCATCGACCCCGCTGACTGTGCAGAAGCGCTGCTTTTCCTCGCCAGTCCGCGTACACACTGCACTACGGGCCACGTCTTCCCCGTTGATGGAGGCCTCGCAGAGGCATTTCTGCGGTGAATTCACCCACCGTCGCGCTGCCAAGCGACACACGCGCGCGCATCGCCATCGATCTCGGGGCGGAAAGCTGTCGTGTGTCCCTGCTTCGCTGGCCCGGCGGCAAGCCCACCATCGAGCTCGTCCATCGCATTGCCAACGGTCCTGTCCACAGAGACCGCGCACTGTGCTGGCCGCTGGCAAATATTCTTTCCGGCCTCGAGGACGGTCTTCGCCTGGCTGCCAGCCGAGCGCCCGAGGGCATTGCTTCCATCGCCGTTGATGGCTGGGCCGTTGACTACGTGCGCCTCGGCCCGGACGGTAAGCCTCTCGCCGATCCCTTTTGTTATCGCGATGAGCGCACCTTGGCCGCCAAGGCCAAAGTCGATGCTATCATTCCGCCCGAGCGACTCTTCGCCCTCGCCGGTGCCCAGCCTCTGCGCATCAACACACTCTACCAGCTCGTTGCTGACGCTGAATCCGGTGTCGACTCCAATGCGCCATGGCTCTGCCTGCCGGAATACGTGTTGCACTGGCTTGGTGCGCCGCGCGTGGCCGAGTTCACCAATGCCACACACACAGGTCTCGTTGATCTCGTCACCGGCAATTGGTCCGAAGCACTCTTCAAGCAACTTGGCATCCCATTCTCCGCCGCACCGCCCATCGTTCCCACCGGATCCATCCTTGGACCATTGCGTGGCCCACTGGCAGAACTTCCAGCCTTTCGCGAGACGATCCTTATCGCTCCCGCCTGCCATGACACGGCCTCTGCCATCGCCGCAATTCCCACTCCGCAAAAGAACACGGCCTATATCTCCTGCGGAACATGGTCGCTCGTCGGCATGCAGGTCGATCAGGCCATTGCAACCCAGGAAGCCCTCGCTGCACGCTTCACCAATCAGGGCGCGGCCAGCGGCGGATTTCTCTTTCACACCAACGTCAATGGCCTCTGGATTCTGAAGCAGTGCATGGACGATTGGGCCGGGCAGGGCCGTCCGCAGTTGCTCGAGAGTCTTCTGCAAGCCGCCGAAACTCTGCCCGCACCCGCGCATCTGCTCAATGTTGATGCCGAGCCCCTTTTGCTTGAAGGCGAAATGCCAGCGCGCATCAATCAGCAACTGGCGGCAACCGGTGCACAGCTCCTCCCTGACACACCCGGTAGCGAACCGCTCTTCACCCGCCTGATTCTCGAAAGCCTGGCTGCGCGCTACGCGCAGGTACTCGCCGATTTACAACGCATCACTGGTAAGAGCTTCACAGGAGTTCATGTTCTCGGCGGCGGCAGTCGCAACACCCTTCTCCTCCGCCTCACCGCGCAGCACACCGGCCTGAATGTTGAAGCGGGAAATCCGGAAAGCTCAACACTTGGTAACTTCGCCGTGCAACTTGCATCATCGAGCTTTGCTCCGCTCACCCCGAACGCGCTTTACCGCGGCGCGCAAAGTCTGCTCTCCTGATTTACCTCATCCCATAAAAAAGGCGGCCCGCTGTTTGGCGAGCCGCCTATCACTGCATCTTCCAAGGAGGACTATGGTTGATA
>JAJXXG010000019.1 GCA_021781255.1 Acidobacteriota bacterium | reverse complement strand
CGATCTTGTAAGCAGGTTGGCGCGCAGGTGTTCAAAGCCAAGAAGGCCGGCAAGATCGTCAACCTGTCGTCGGTGCGCGGCATTCGCGGTAAAGACGGCGGCAACGTAGGCTACTCGGCCACCAAGGGCGCGGTAGAGATGATCACCAAGTCGCTGGCTCTGGAGTGGGCTCCTTACAACGTGAATGTCAACGCGCTGGGCCCGGCCCTGGTCATCACACCCGGCACCGTCCATATCCAGAAGAATCCCGAGCTAGCCGAAAAATACCGCAAGATGATTCCGCTGGGCCGCCTCGCCCTGCCCGAAGACATGATCGGTGCGGTCGTGTTTCTCTGTTCGCCCGCCTCGGACTTCGTTACCGGACAGACGATCTTCGTGGACGGCGGTACAACCGCCGGCTAGAGCCTGCACAAAGGCGGCGAATTCCTTATCGTGGTTGGTCGAGAAGACTGAGCAAAGATTACGAACTGCTCCCTGCTACAGCAGGAACCATTCTCCTCATCAGCTCTGCGCATACGCTGATGAGGAGAATGGCGTAGTTTTTAAACAGGTTCCGAGGAAGGCGCCGCCTTGTGTATCTGTGAGATGGAAGACCTTCTAGATTGCTGCTTGCCGCTTCTTCAGTGCCATGAGCACGAAGGTCAGAACGAAGCCTAGCAACGCCACCAGCGACTGCAAATAGAGAGTTGTGTGGAAGCTGCCCTGGCTCTTTACGGTCACGCCGGCGATGTAGAGCCCCAGTACGCCGCCGAAGCTGCCGATCCCTCCCCATAGTCCAGACATCTTGCCCACGATCTGCGGCGGATACGAGCTGGCGATCATGTAGAAGATCATCGGGAAAGCAAACATCACGCCAAACCCGGCCAGAGTTAAATCCAGTTCCAACAGCTCGGTGCTGCCCGTCAGGGCCGGAGAAATCAGCGCATAAACAAAGACGCACATTAGGAGATAGCCGATCAAGAATAGTGGCTTAGCGTTGCCGCGGAAGGCCTTGTCCAGCAGGAAGCCGCTTAGGATTGGCCCCGTGACTCCGGCCAGCAGCGTGACGCCCAGCATCAACTGCCCAGCGATCGCCCCGCTGTAGCCTGCACCCAGCGGCTTTCCGGCGGCCAGGTAGCCGCTGGTCAGGCTATAGATGCACTGCATCGCCCAGGAGGTGAGGAAGAACATGGCTATGCCCACGATCGTAAACGGCGACAGGAGCGCCTGCTTAAAGGCCGATCCCTTCCCATCGTCGGCTGCCGGGGCTTCTCCTTTGGGCAGCTTGCCATTATAGGCGACGAACAGAATGATTCCCATAACCAGGCACGCCACGACAAAGATGGATAACGTGGCTGACATGGCCTTCCATTCGCCCACTGCCATGAGCACCATGGGACCCAGAAATACGCCGGCTGAGCTGCCCACAGCCACCGACGAATTCAGCAGTCCATTCGCTATGCCCTTCTGGCGGGGTGGAAACAAGGCATTCACGATCGCTGGCATGACCGGGAACATGAATCCCGAAGAGAGGCCCTCGACCATGCGGGCCCAGAAGATGCCCGTCGTGCTGGCGCCGATCCACGGCATTAGCGCCCCTGGTGCTGCCAGGCATAGAAACCCAAGGATCAGCGAGATAAAAATCCCAAAGCGGTCGCAGACGTAGCCGCCCGCTACAATCCACATCAAACAGCCTGAAAGCAGAAACGAAGTTAACAGCACATTGGAGGCCGTGCCCGGATCCGTATGGAGGCTGATGGCGATCACCGGCACCAGCGGCGCCACCGACAGGTTGACCATCTGCATGGAAATGAACCCGAGCGATGCCAGGATGAGCACCAGCCAACGGAAGCCCGGGTACCCTTGAGCAACAGAAGCCGTTGGGTCGGCCGATACACTCTTTGCAGCCATGGGATGCATCCTTTCCGCGTCCTTGCGCACGAATGCCGGTTGAAGACGCGGCCTTTCAATTTTTAAAGGGCCTATCAACAATAGTTGTCTCGAAAGGAATTGTGAAACGGTTTGTTGAGATTGCCGCTATTGGCGCAGGCGATAGATTGAGCGGTCGAGTGCAGGAGGACGAGGCGCCGGCAGGGCCGCCGGGCATCATCCGCGCGCTTAAGAAGATACCGGTGCATGACTTGCGGCGGTTGCGCCCAGGGTGCTTGAAGCCGCGCGCGCGAGGCATTGGGCGGCCTCGTGCAGACGTTCGCGCATCCACGCGATTCCCGGATCCGGATTTCGAAAGCTGTGCCACTGAACGGCTTCGGCGATCTCTGGCATCTCGAAGGGCGGATCGACGATGCGAATCGGCAAGAACCTGGCATACAGATCTGCCAGATGCCGATGAATCGTGGCAATGTGCATGGTGTTGACCACCAGATGAGGGAGCACGGTATTGGTGCGGGCAGTTACATCGACCCTGCGCGTTCGACCGGTCTGGTGCAGAATCCACTCCGAAAGGCTGTCGGCCGGTTGGGTGGTAAAGCGCATGGCAATGTGGGACTTGGCAAAGTACTCGTCAACGGTGAGCGTTTTGCCAACTTCCTGATTGCCTGTCCAGACGACGCACGTATAAGTGTCGCGAAAAAGTTCCTCGGAGGGGTACTCCGGGGGAAGATATTTCTGCGGCAGTATAAGCATGTCGACTTCCACCCGGTCAATCACTTCTTCAGGCGGCGTACCCTCAAACGGCAGGATATCGATACAGACCGAAGGCGCCTCACGATTGATGATGGGCAGCGCGTGCGTCATCAGGACCGCGGCAACATAATCGGACATCATCATGCGGAAAAGGCGCGTGGAGGTTGCCGGATTGAACTCGGGCCGCTGATCGATGATGGACTGAGCTTCAGCCATTAACTGGCGCACAGGATCGACCAGGCTCTCAGCCAGCGGGGTGAGAACCATTTTGTGCCCTACCTGGACCAGCAATTCATTCTCGAAAAACTCGCGCAGCCGGGCCAGGGCGCCGCTGGTTGCCGATTGGCTGAGGTAGATGCGCCGGGCAGTGCGGGTAATGTTCTTCTCTTCCAGCAGCGTATTCAGCACCACAAGCAGGTTGAGATCCAAGCCTCGCAAATGCATTGCTGGAAACCTCTAGGCTATCGGTAGCACCGATTATACAGATTAGCAAAACGCGTTGTACAGGTAAGAGGAGGGGTTTCTAGAATAGCTTTATAAATTATCCCGCTATGAAAGCAGGCTGCTATGAGCGGAATGCCCATCAGATTGCATCATGGAGCCGTCAGCGTTCCGAATCTTGACGAGTCGATCGCGTGGTACCAGAAAATGCTGGGTTTTGAAGTTGAACAGCGGGTTCGCATCCCCGGCCAGCCGGTGGAGTTTGCCATGCTGAAGCGCGGCGATTTGCGCGTGGAGTTGTTCGCGGCGGAAAACAGCAAGCCGATGGAGACAAACCGCAGGGAACCCAATACCGCTTTTCTCTCGCAGGGCAGCCTGCACTTTGCCTTTGCGGTGCCGGACGCTCGTGCATTGGCGGAATCGCTGCGAGAGCGAGGCGCCGATATTGTGTGGATACGCGATTTCCCGTGGGGCTCCAATGCATTTATTCGCGACAATGCCGGCAATCTCATTGAATTTGTGCAGCAAAATGAAATGGCATAAGGAAAGAAACGGAGATCCAAATGGTACGGAATCATTTATCAGCAGAAGCAGCGAATAAGCAACAGCGGCTGGCAGGAAAAGTCGCTGTGGTTACCGGGAGCGGAGCCGGCATTGGCAAAGGGTGCGCGCTGATGTTTGCCCGCCAGGGAGCAACGGTGGTGGCGGCCGACATCAACCCAACCGCAATCGAGGTAACCGTAGCAGAAGCCGAGGCGCTGGGACTGAAGATGTACGGCTTTGCGCCCTGCGACATGACAGACCCTGTCGCCGTCAAAAAGCTCTTCGACTTTGCGGTAGAGCGCTGTGCGGGCGTGGACATCCTGCTCAATGCTGCCGCCACGGCCGTCTTCAAACCGATTGAAGAAATGACCTACGAGGATTGGCAATCGACGCTGGCCGGTGAACTGAACTCTGTCTTCCTGGCGTGCAAGACGGCATGGCCTCACCTGATAGCGCGTGGCGGCGGGTCGATCATCAACTTTGCTTCCGTGAATTCCTATCTCGTGCTGGAGGGATCGCCAGCCCTCGCGCATTGCGCCGGAAAAGGCGGTACCCTGGCCATGACGCGCCAGCTTGCCGTGGAAGGCGGTCCGCACAATATCCGGGCGAATACTATTGCACCAGGCATGACCGTTACCGCGGCAACCTCGCCGGTCCTTAAGATCCCCGGTTTTCTCGATAACGTGTTTGCGCACGCCATCCTCAAGCGTGTAGGTCAGCCTGAAGATATTGCCTGGGCTGCGACTTTTCTGGCCTCCGACGAATCGAGCTGGATCACAGCGGCAGATTTCTCGGTTGATGGCGGAGCGAGGGCGTTGTAGCAGAAATACAGCAGAACTCACCACGAGGCGCCCGTCTTTCGGACGCCTCATTTCTTTAAGGTCATTGCTCAACGCAGAGCGCGATGGCGGGCTATGGCACCGCCACCGGCTCCGCCGCGAGTTCTCGCGCCTGCTCCTCGTGACGCAAAACTCGCAGAGCGCCCTCCGCCAGAGCCTGCAGCTCGTCTTCGCCGGGATAGACTTGAACGGGCGCAATCCATTCAATCGCCGGACGCAGCTCGGCGATGAGCTTTTGCGAGTGAGCCATTCCTCCGGTGAGCAGAATGGCGTCTACGCGGCCGTATAGGACAGTGGCCATCTGGCCGATATCTTTGGCGATCTGATAGACCATTGCGTCGAAGACGAGCGCTGCCCTGGCATCTCCGGCCGCGATTCTCCGCTCCACTTCGCGCAGATCCCTTGTACCTAAATAGGAGTAGAGCCCGCCCTCGCGGTTGAGCGCATTCCACAAAGACCTCTCGTTGTACTTGCCGCTGAAGCAGAGTTGAATAACCGTGAGCAACGGCATGCCGCCGGAGCGCTCAGGAGAAAAGGCTCCTTCGTGGCCGG
>JAJXXG010000859.1 GCA_021781255.1 Acidobacteriota bacterium | reverse complement strand
GAGCGACCCGCGCATCGCAAACTCCGATGGTGGCAGCTTTAATGCGGCTACCGGACGCAAGGTGCTGGCTAACTCGCGCGGTTTTGCGGGCGGCTACCGCACCAGCTATGCCGGCGTCTCCGTGGCACCGCTGGCCGTGGACGCGGACGGCAGGATGCAGCGGGACGGCTGGTGGTCCAGCGCGCGATGCTTCGCGCACCTCGAATCCCCCGAGGCTGTGGGTGCAGAAGCGGCAAGGCGTGCTCTGCGAAGGCTGGGAGCGCGGCGCGTGCCCACGCAGCAGGCGCCCATCGTCTTTGCGCCGGAGGTGGCACGATCGCTTATCGGCTCAGTCTTCGAGGCCGCTTCGGGCGACTCGATCTGGCGCAGCGCATCGTTTCTTGCAGGCAGGCTCGGCGAGCAGATTGGCGCGGCTCACCTTACCATCATCGACGACAACACCATGCTCCTGCCTACCGGCGCCGGAGGCTTTGGGACGTCGCCCTTTGACGGCGAGGGACTGCCATCGCGGCGCACTGTCGTCGTCGAGAACGGCATTCTACGCAACTACCTGCTCAACACCTACACGGCGCGCAAGCTGGGCCTGAAGTCCACGCACAACGCCTCGCGCGGGCTGGCGGGCACGCCCGGTATCGGCTGCGGCAACCTGTATCTCGAACCCGGCTCGCTCAACCCGGACCAGATCATCGCCGCCATTCCCGCGGGCTTCTACGTCACCAGCCTGATGGGATTTGGCACCAATATCGTCACCGGAGACTACTCGCGCGGCGCGACCGGCCTGTGGATCGAAGACGGCCAACTGACCCATGCCGTCGAAGAGGTGACGATCGCCGGCAACCTTGCCGAGATGCTGCGCAGCGTCACGGCCATCGGCAATGACCTGGTCTTTCGCGGCGCGGTGGCTTCGCCCACGCTGCGCGTCGACGGCATGACCATTGCGGGAGCCTAGGCAGCATGGCGTTGGCGCTGGAGATGCAGTCTCTCGCCTTTGACCCGGCCGATGCCAGGGCCGCTCTGGCGCAGGTGCCCGAGAGCACAGCCGTCTTTGCCCTCTACAGCGCGGAGGCCCACGCCGAGCCCTACATTGGCCGCACGCCTAACCTGCGCGGTCGCCTGGAAAGGCTGCTGCAGCCTTCGCCCAGGCATCCGCGGCGGTTGCAACTCGCGGGCCGGGTGCGGCGCATCGCCTGGAGGCTCACGGGCTCGGAGTTCGAGTCGCTGCTCACGCAGTTTTCTCTTCTGGAAGAGATCTACGGCGCCAGAGCGTTGGAGCGGATGCATCTGCGCGCGCCGGCTTTTGTGCGATTCCTGGGCGGGAATCCTTATCCGCGCATCGTCGTCACGCACCGACCCAGCCAGCGCGAGGCCAAGTGGGCCTACGGGCCATTTGCGTCGCGCGTGGCGGCGGAGCGGTATGTCGAGGAGGCGCTCAAGCTCTTCCTGCTGCGCCGCTGCACGGACGATCTCGACCCCAGCCCCAGCCATCCCGGCTGCATCTATTCCGAGATGAAGATGTGCCTTGCGCCCTGCTACAAGGGCTGTACGGATGAGCGGTATGCCGAGGAGAGCGCGGCGGTCGAGAGCTTTCTGGCGACGCGGGGCGAAAGCCGGCTGGTGACGCTGCGCGCCCAGCGCGAAGAGGCGTCGGCGAGTCTTGCGTTTGAGTCGGCAGCGGCGATCCATGCCCAGGTGCAGCGGGTGGAGAGCGTGCGCGCGCTGGCCCCGGAGCTGGTGCGACCCATGAGCCAGCTTCGCGCGGTGCTTCTGCAGGCCTCGGCGAACCCGGATGAAGTGGCGGTCTTTCTCTTCGAAAATGGCCGTCTGCGCGGACCGGCGGGCTTCTCCACCCTCGGCATGAGAATCCAGAACGAGCAGTCGGGATCTTCGTCGCTCTACGCCCAGCCGATGGCGATCGAGCCGGTCCCGGAGGCTCCAGCGCCTGAAGCAGCGGCAGACACGCCGGCCCGGCCCACCCGCAGCGTGCTGGAAGCCCGCATGGAAGCCGCCCTGACCGCACTTGCTGCGCACGCTGAGCCGCCGTCGGCGACCCTGCGCCAGGGCCATCTGGCGCTGCTCAAGCGCTGGTACTACCGCCCGGAAGCGAAGCGGGCGGGCGAGATTTTCTTTCCCGATGCCGAGGGCCGCTGGCCGTTGAAGGCGCTGCTGCGCGGGGTGGGGCGGGTGGCAGCAAAGGCGCTGGGCGCGGGGAGTTTGGCTGCTCCCGCGACTGATACACTGACCGAGCAGGGAGGCTCCTCGACAGATGCACAGGGTTGAGTTGCTGCCATCCATTTTGTCGGCCGATTTCGCCCACCTGGCGGACGAGGTGGCTGCAGCGGAACGTGGCGGCGGGACCGTCATCCATGTCGATGTCATGGACGGCCATTTTGTGCCCAACATCACGCTCGGCCCGCCGGTGGTGAAAAGCCTTCGCAAGGCGACGACGTTGCCGCTGGATTGCCACCTGATGATCGAGAACGCAGACGAGTTCATCCCCGCCTTTGCCGATGCCGGAGCCGACTGGGTCAGCGTCCACTACGAGGCCTGCCGCCATCTGCACCGCTCGCTGGAGCTGATCGCCCACCACGGCATGAAGCCGGGAGTCGTGCTGAACCCGGCCACCAGGGTCAACTTCATCGTGGACATTCTGCCCATGGTGCATCATGTGCTTGTCATGAGCGTGAATCCCGGCTTTGGCGGGCAGAACTTCATCCCCTTTTCGCTGGATAAGATCCGCCGCCTGGCCGAGTTGCGCCAGGAACTGGGGCTGGCATTTAGAATTGAGGTGGACGGCGGGGTGGCTCACGACACCATTGCCCCCATCGTCCAAGCAGGTGCGGATCTGCTGGTCGCCGGCAACGCGGTTTTTGGCGCGGGAAACCCCGAGCACGATGCGCGTGCGTTGCTGCAGGCAGCCCGCAAAGCCGCTGGAGAGTAAAATTCTCTGGTAGAGCAAGGTCAAGGCGCGCCGCCTCAATGCGGAGAGTCGCCGCTATGAGGTGGTATGAACCGGTTGTCCAATAAGTTTGCCGTGGCCGCGCTAGCCGCCCTGGTTCTGACGGGCGTGTCTGCGCAGGCTCGGGAAAAGCAGCCCAAGCATAAGAAGAACCAGGACCTGAGCGCCAACCCACTGGCCGGTGTCAAGTCGCAGCAGCCGGACAAAATCCTCTTCGACAAGGCCATGCTGGCCATGAAGAAGGGACGCTACGACGTGGCGCGCCTGACCCTGCAGACCCTGCTCAACACCTATCCCGACTCCGAATACCGGATGCGCGCCAAGCTCGCTGTGGGCGACACATGGTTCAAGGAAGGCGGCACCGCCGCCCTGACCCAGGCCGAAGCCGAGTACGAGGACTTCATCACCTTCTTCCCGCAGGCGCCGGAAGCCGCCGAAGCGAAGATGAAGGTGGGCGACATCTACTACCAGCAGATGGAGAAGCCGGACCGAGACTACACCAACGCGCAGAACGCAGAGCGTCAATACCGTGACATGATCAACATGTTTCCGGACTCGGCTCTGATTCCGCGCGCCAAGCAGAAGCTGCGCGATGTGCAGGAGGTTCTGGCTGAGCGGGAAGCGCGCATCGGCCTCTACTACCTGAGCCGGGATAATTTCGCTGCCTCGATTGCGCGTCTTCAAACCGTGGTGGATACCTATCCGCTTTATTCCAAGAGCGACCTGGCGCTGCTCGGCATCGGCGATGCCTACGCGGGCGAGGCTCATGCGGTGCAGATGGCGCCCAATCTGCCTGGAGCAGTACGCGAGCGCCTGCGCGCTCTCTATATGGACCGCGCCGCGGCGGCCTATGCCAAGGTGATCACGCGCTATCCCATGGCCCCGCACGTGGAAGACGCGCGCGACCGGCTGATCGGCATGAACCGGCCCGTCCCCGAGCCCACCCAGGCCGCCATTGCCGAGAGCGACGCCGAAGAGCGCAGCCGCGAGCCGTTGCGCTTTACTGACCGCACGCTGGGCATCATCAAGCATGGACCATCCGTGGTTGAGGCCGTGCACGTGGGCGAGCCGAGCCTGGACGATCCCAAGCGCATCACCGCTCCGGAGATCACCAAGGAAAACATTGCAATGTACAACGAGGCCGCCGGCGCCAGCAAGCCCGCCGCCTCAACAACGCCAACCGGCGTGAATGAGCCTCCGCGCAGCGACCGTCCGTCAGAAGCTCCAGTGCAGATGCAGGCTCCCGGCGACAGCACGGGAGTAGGGGTTTCCATTGTGAGCGCACCGAATAGCGCCCCTGTAAATCCCAACGATCCCAGCACCGTTATCAAGGCCGTGGGACCGACCAACACAACACTGCCTGCTGCGGAAAAGCCGGCTGAAGCTCCCGATCAGGTCAACGACATCAAGCCGGGTTCAGCGCCAGCGCAGACCGACGCCACCGGCAAGAAGAAGAAGGCTCCCAAGGCAGATTTGGGCGACGAATCCTCCAGCAAGAAGAAAAAGAAGAAGGGGCTCAGCAAGCTGAACCCGTTCTAACCGTTTGAATCAAGCAAGAGGCCGCACTGCTGCATGGTGCGGCTTTTTGCTGCCCCTCATGCCGGCTGCATGGTTGGCATCGGTCCGGCAACCGAGGCCCCATCTGCTAAAGTGAAGAGTGGTCCCCTCGCTCAAAAACCCTTTGTAGAATGCGGGTTTGACGCAATCCTGTGGGGGCACGCACTGCGACCCTCATGCCCCACGACCTGCCCAAAGCCTACGACCCCACCGCCATTGAAGACCACTGGGCCGCCTACTGGGTCCGCGAAAATCTCTTCGCACAGCCCACCCCCTCCGAAACCGAAGGTCCGGACGGCCAGTCCCCCTTCACCATCCTGCTGCCTCCGCCGAATGTCACTGGCCGTCTGCACATGGGGCACATGCTCAACCAGACGGAGATGGACATCCTGACCCGCTGGCGGCGCATGAGCGGCCGCCGCGCCCTGTGGCTCCCCGGCACCGACCACGCCGGCATCGCCACCCAGATGATGGTCGAGCGGAAA
>JAJXXG010000199.1 GCA_021781255.1 Acidobacteriota bacterium | reverse complement strand
GCTTGCGTGGCGCTTTCCCAACCGCACGCCGGAGTGGTGCGGCTGGGCCGCGCCGCAGGAAGAGGGCGACACCGTCATCGGCAACTTCTACGCAGCGCGTTTTCCGAGCGCGTGGGAGGCCGCGCGCTACGCGGCCGCGCATCTCGACGGCCTGGAAGCGTACACGCGGAGATTTGCCGCCGCGCTCGGCGACAGCACGCTGCCGCCGGAGGTGAAGGAGGCGGCCAGCGCCAATCTCTCCACGCTCGCGTCCACCACATGTTTTCGCACGGCAGACGGAGAGTTTCATGCCTTTGAAGGCAGCGACGACACGCGCGGCTGCTGCTTTGGCAACTGCACGCATGTGTGGAACTACGAGACGGCAACCGCGTTTCTTTTCCCCTCGTTTGCTCACTCGCTGCGGCGCAGCGCCTTCGGCTACTCCATGGACGATGCCGGCGCCATGCATTTTCGTGAGATGCTGCCCGATGGCAAGTCGCGCTGGGGCTGGGCCGCGGCCGATGGGCAGATGGGGCAGATCATCCACGCCTGGCTGGACTGGAAGCTGAGCGGCGACAATGCGCTACTGGCGAGCACATGGCCGAGGGCGAAGAAGGCGCTGGAGTTTGCCTGGGTTCCCGGCGGATGGGACGCCAACCGCGACGGCGTGATGGAAGGCGTGCAGCACAACACCTACGACGTCGAGTTCTACGGCCCGAACCCGATGTGCGGCATCTACTACCTGGGCGCGCTGCGTGCCGCCGAGCAGATGGCGCGGGCCATGGGCGATACAACCTTTGCGGCCACCTGCAGCGCTCTTGCGTCGCAGGGAAGCCAATGGATCGACGCCAACCTCTTCAACGGCGAGTACTACGTGCAGCAGGTGCGCGGATACCGGAGGGATCAGATTGCGGAGAACCTGCGCAGCGACTCCGGCGCGGAGAACACGGAATCGCCGGAGTACCAGGTGGGCGGCGGCTGCCTGGCCGATCAGCTCATCGGGCAGTATCTGGTCGAGCTCGGCGGCATGGCTCCTCTGGTGACGCCGGAGCACATTCGCCGGACGCTGCGGTCGATCTACGAGTACAACTACAAACCTGCGCTCGCGGACCACGAAAACATTGCGCGCACCTATGCGCTGAATGACGAAGCCGCCGTCGTGGTGTGCGACTACGGCAAAGCCGAGCGCCCGCTGATTCCGTTTCCTTATTACTCTGAGGCGTGGACCGGCCAGGAGTACCTGGTGGCCAGCCTGATGATGAGCTGGGGCATGGTGCAGCAGGGCGTGGAGTGCGTGCGCAACGTGCGCGTGCGCTACGACGGCCGCAAGCGCAACCCCTGGGATGAGCCGGAGTGCGGCCATCACTATGCCCGCGCACTGTCCTCCTGGTCCACGGTGGCCGCGCTCAGCGGATTCGTCTATGACGGCGTGAGCGCCGCAGTGGTGGCCGTGCCGCCCACGCAGCAGGACCGCTTCAAGTGCTTCTGGTCCACCGGAACCGGATGGGGCATCTTCACGCTGCGCAGGCAGAACGGCAGCACGCGGCTCGCGCTCCAGGTGCACGGCGGCTCGCTCGCCTGCCGCTCCTGTGAGATTGCCGCGACGGGCGAAAAGGCTTCCGTCATGAGCGGCGGCGCGGCGGTTGAAAGCCGAGTGGAAAGACAGGAGGAACGGCGAGTGGTTACATTTGCCCGGACCGTGCACCTCGGCGTGAACGACGAACTGGTTGTGGAGGTGCATGGATGACCGGCGAGCTGTCGCGTCAGCGGCCCTGGATTGTCATCGTCGGCGGCTTTCTGGGCTCGGGAAAGACCAGCCTGATTCTGGCCGCCGCGCGGCTGCACAGCACGATCGAAGAGCAACTGAGCAAGATGGAGGGTCGCAAGCTGAATGTGCGCATCGAGTGCTTCAGTCCGGCGCCGCCCCGGCCGGAACGGCGCGTGCCCAGGGAAAGTGTCTGAGGGGCGCAGCTCGCTATAGTGCCGCGCAGATGGCCGCCGTCATCTCCTCGGTCGTGCTCGTTCCGCCCAGGTCGCGCGTCTTCGCCTTGCCCTCGCGCAGCACGAGCTCAATCGCGTTCATCAGACGCGCCGCCAGCTCTGTCTCGCCCAGAAAGTCCAGCATCAGTTGCGCTGACCAGATGCTCGCAATCGGGTTCGCCAGGTTCTTCCCCGCAATGTCGAACGCCGACCCATGAATCGCCTGGAAGAGGCTCGGGTACTTCCGCTCCGGGTTCAGATTTGCGCTTGGCGCCAGGCCCATGCTGCCCGTGATAGCCGCGCCCAGGTCCGTCAGAATGTCCCCGAACAGATTGCTGCCCACAAAGACATCCACCGTCTCCGGGCGGTCGATCATGCGCACCGTCATCGAGTCAACCAGTTGCTTGTCGTGTGGCATCGATGGATAATCCGCCGCCACCTCGCGAAACACATCGTCCCAGAACACCATGTTGTACTGCATGCTGTTTGACTTGGTCACGCTGGTCACCAGCTTGCGCCCGTGCTTGAGGGCCCAGTCAAACGTGTACCGCATCAGCCGCTCGGTAATCGCCCGCGTATGCACAATCGTCTGAATTGCCACTTCTTCTTCCTTGCCGCGATGCACGCGCCCGCCCACGCCCGCATACTCGCCCTCGCAGTTCTCCCGCATGCAGACCATGTTCAGGTCGCGGCCCGTCCGCTCACGCAGCGGAGACTCCACTCCGTCCAGCAGCCGCATCGGCCGCAGATTCACATACTGATCGAACTCCTGCCGAATGGGCAGCAGCAATCCCCACAGCGTCACATGATCCGGAATCCGCATATCGCCCACTGGCCCCACCAGCAGCGCGTCGAACCCGCCCCGCTCCAGTTGCCGTGTGCCGTCCTCCGGCATCAGCCGGCCCGTCTTCAGGTAGCGCTCCGATCCCCAGTCGAACTCCCGAAATTCAAACTTAATCCCGCCGTCCATCTGCGCCAGTGTCTCCAGCACCTTCCGGCTCGCCCCAATCACCTCCGGCCCCACGCCATCCGCCGGCAATACCGCCAACTGCACATGCCTCATGCCCAGCCATCCCCCTTGTCTTCGTCTCGTCACAGTGTATCCACTCGCCCCACGCGCTTGCCGCCCCCGCCTGCCAACCAGCAGAATGGGAATCGCACCGCGGAGACCCTCCACCCATGTCCCAGCCTGCCGGCGCTCAGCGCGTCTCCACCTCCACGATCGAATCGCAAGTCCTCCGCCGGCTCACCCTCCGCATCGTCCCCTTCGTTATCGCGCTTTATTTCGTCAGCTTCCTCAACCGCGTCAACGTGGGCTTCGCCGCGCTCACCATGAACCGCGACCTCGGCCTCAACGCGCAGATGTTCGGTATCGGCGCGGGCATCTTCTTCGTCGGCTATCTGCTCTTCGGCCTGCCCTCCAATCTCCTGCTGGATCGCATCGGCGCGCGCCGCATGGTGGCGTTCATGATGCTCGTCTGGGGCGTGCTCTCCGGCGCCACGGCTTTTGTCACCGGCCCCACCAGCTTCTATGCCATGCGCTTCGCTGTCGGCCTGGCAGAGGCGGGCTTCTTTCCCGGCATCATCCTTTATCTCAGCTTCTGGTTTCCCGCCCGTCATCGCGCCGGCATCATCGCCCTCTTCATGGCCGCCGCCCCCATCTCCAACATGGTCGGCGCGCCTATCTCCGGCGCTATCCTCGGCATGAACGGATTCCTCCACCTGAAGGGCTGGCAGTGGCTGTTCCTGCTGGAAGCCGTCCCCACCGTTCTGCTCGGCATCGTCTCGTTTTTCTTCCTCACCGATAAACCCGATCAGGCCCGCTGGCTCCGGCCCGAGGAGCGCGCCTGGCTGGTGGCCGAGATGGCCCGCGAGCTGGCCGGGCGAACCGGCCGCGGCGCGGTCCGCGTCTGGCTGGCCCTCTGCAATCCCCGCATCCTCGGCCTCGCGCTCGCCTACTTCGGCACCTCCACCGGCCTCTACGCCGTCAGCATCTTCACACCGCTGTTCCTCAGCCGTTTCGGATTCAGCTATCTCGTGCTCGGCCTGCTCACCGCCATCCCCAACCTCGTCGCCATCGTCGGCATGGTCCTCTGGGCGCGCAGCTCCGACCGCCGCCGCGAGCGCATGTTCCATTGCTCTATCGCCTGCCTTGCCGCGGCCGTCGGCATGGGCCTTGCTGGCTATTCAGGCAGTGCATTTCTGCTCATCGCCGGCCTGTCGCTCGCGGCCTTCGGCATTAACGCCGCCAAGCCTCCGCTGTGGAGCATGCCCACCGAGTTCCTTTCCGGCCCCGCTGCCGCCGCGGCCATCGCACTTATCAACGCCATCGGTAACGTCGGCGGCGTCCTCGGCCCCATCATCATCGGCCGCCTCAAGGGCCAGACCGGCTCTTACTCCGGCGGCATGATCTACGTCGCCACCACCCTCGTCCTCTCGTCCATCGTGGTCCTCTTCACCGCGCCCAAAACAGCTGCGCGAATCCACTGATGCTGGAGATGGCTGCATAAGCAGGCCTTTGTATCAGGGATCGGCTTCATTCCGGGGGCATCGAGCCACAACTTCAATCCCGAATACTGGGCCGTTTATGAGGACTCATTGAGGCTCAATGAGTGCCTTAGCCTGTTCTCAACACCTCAGAACGACCTGGGAGGATCGCATCCCTCAAGCTCTATTCTGCTCGGTTCACGAATGCAGTCCTGGGGCCTATGGAATTGGTACGGCCTGTGCAGACAGCCAATCAAGTTCCAACGCGGAAAGATCCTTATAACCATTCTTCCCAAGAAGAAAGTTAACTCGATTTTCAATGAGGAGCATCGACAGGCCGTGAACCGAAGTCCACATCCGCAATGAAATCGCACGAATTTCTTCTTTGCTTTTTTGCGGGAAAAGGTTTGAAACCGATGCCTGCAACTCTGCGAAGGAAGCTTCGCTGGCTGCTTTCAACTCCGGATACTCCGCGTCGAGCTTCGATGCAAACATTACTTTGTAGAGCGCGGGGTTTGCTTTTGCAAAACGTATATATTCCACAGCGACTGTTCGACACGAAC
>JAJXXG010000300.1 GCA_021781255.1 Acidobacteriota bacterium | reverse complement strand
GCCGATTGAACCACAAAAGCAGTCCGATGGCGCAGCCAAACAGGATAAAGCGCACGCCGTTGAAGAGCGTGTGATGTCGAAGACCGAAACCATCCTCAAACGCGGTTTGGAACAGAAGCGCCAAAACAGAAAGAAATATTCGGCGGAGCGGATGCGGCGCGATGGACTGTCGGGCGGCTGGTGGCACTGGCACATGGCGAAACTCCATTGCGGCGGATTAGTTTTTGAAGCGATACCAAAGCATGAGCGCGATCTTTGTTCCGCCCATGACATAGATCAACGCGATCAGATCCCATGCGATCGTGTGCTCCACCAGAAGGCGATATTCCAGCAGCGCCAGGGCGGTGAGTGCGCCGGCGACGACCGCGGCGGTGCTCGATCGGCGATGATGCTCGCGCTGTCGCTCATCGGTGACGTGATCGAGCATCAAGATGCGGCGGAGGACGGAGTGGTTCATGCTTTCTTCTCCAGTTGGAAGATCTCATCGGTCGGGCAGCCGAAAATCTGCGCAAATCTCAGGGCCAGTTCCAGGCTCGGTACGTAGCGGTCGCGCTCGATCGCGTTGATGCTCTGCCGCGACACGCCGCTTGCCTGTGCCAGTTGCTCCTGCGTCCAGCCGCGGGCTATCCGTTGTTCCTTCACGCGATTGATTACAGTCGGAGCCATGTAAAGCTAGCTTTCCAACTCAGAGTAGTCCGGAATAATTTTCATGTCAAGTATGCTTTCCATATCTCTTCGCATTTTCCCGCGTCGCTCGGCAATCCCCGCCCCATCCCTCTCATCCTTCGCTGCGATTTGTGGGAAATCACGGCCTCTAATGCTGCTAAAATTCTGCTTTCCGGCTCATCTGTGCCGACGACTCTCCGTAGCATGAAGGCTTGACCGTGCCTCAGGAAAATGCAGCGAAATCCGTCACTTACGCCGACGCCGGGGTCGATATCCGCGGCGGCGGCCAAGCCAAGGAACGCATCAAGTACTTGGCGCAGAAGACTTTTAACCGCAATGCGTTGGCTGGAATCGGCGGCTTCGGGGCGCTCTTTCGCCTCGACCTCCAGCGCTGGAAGAATCCCGTCCTCGTCAGCTCCGCTGATGGCGTCGGAACCAAGCTGAAGGTGGCCTTTGCTCTGGGGCTGCACCAGACCGTCGGCATCGACCTGGTCAACCACTGCGTCAACGACATCGCCGTCCAGGGCGCCACTCCGCTCTTCTTCCTCGATTACCTGGCCACCGGCAGGCTGGACGCCGACGTGATTGAAACCGTCGTCAGCGGCCTCGCTGACGGCTGCAAGACCAATGGCTGTGTCCTGATCGGCGGCGAAACCGCGCAGATGCCCGGCTTCTACGCCGATGGTGAGTACGACCTTGCCGGATTCATTGTCGGCGCGGTCGACCGCGACAAAATGATCACCGGCGCGGGCATCAAGCCCGGCGATGTCCTCATCGGTTTGCCCTCCACCGGCCTGCACACCAACGGCTACTCGCTGGCGCGCAAACTCTTATTTGAGGTGGCCGGCTACAAACCCACGCAGTATGTCACCGCCATCAAGGAGAAGGCCGGCGCGGCACTCATGCGCACCCATCGCAGCTACCTCCCGGTCATCCAGAAACTCGTCTCAGCCGGCCTCACCACCGGCATGGCCCACATCACCGGCGGCGGCATCACTGAGAATCTGCCCCGTATCTTGCCGAAGGGTGTTATGGCCCAGGTCGAGATCGGTTCCTGGCCCGTCCTGCCCATCTTCGAACATCTCGGCCAGCTCGGCAGCGTTTCGCAGGAGGAGATGATGCGGACCTTCAACATGGGCATCGGCCTCATCGCTGCCATCCCCGCGGCCAAGTTTACCCGTGCCAAAAACCTCCTCGACCGCGCCGAAGAAAAATTCTACGTAGTCGGCCGCATCGTCAAGGGCGACCGCCGCGTGCAGTACACATAAACCAGGGCGGGGATCGGGCATCGAGTCCCCGCGCCCCCTGCCATCGAGAGATGTTCTTTGCAAGCTTCCCGTCCAATCCGCCTCGGCATTCTCCTCTCCGGCCGCGGATCAAACTTCCTTGCCATCGCCGACTCCATCCGGACCGGTAAGCTGCCTGGCGTCGAAATCGCCATCGTCATCTCCAACGTTGCCGATGCTCCCGGCATCGCCGCCGCCGCCAAGCTTGGATTTGCGACAGCGCTGCAAATCTCCAAAGGGCGCTCGCGAGAAGCGCACGATGCCGATGTCGCGGCTCTGCTGCTTCGCCACCGCGTCGATCTCGTCTGTCTCGCCGGTTACATGCGCCTGCTCTCGCCCCAGTTCATCGCCGCCTTTCCCCAGCGCATCCTCAATATCCATCCCTCGCTGTTGCCCGCTTTTCCCGGTCTCGACGCGCAGCAGCAGGCCTTCGATTACGGCGTCAAGGTTGCCGGCTGCACCGTCCACTTTGTCGACGAAGAGCTCGATCACGGCGTCATCATCCTGCAGCGGTCCGTTCCTGTCCTCGACGGCGACGATGCCCACACCCTCTCCGCCCGCATCCTCTCCGAGGAGCACATCGCCTACTCTCAGGCCATTGCTCGCCTGGTCAGCGGAGAGTACCAGATCCGAGGCCGGCAGTATCTGAAAAAGGATTCCTGATCCTTCGGCATCGATCCGTCCAGGGCAGGGAACTGGGCCGGGCAGATCTCCTGCCATCCCTTTTCCTCTGCCGGGTCAACCAACCATCCTCTCCCCTGTCAAAATCGCAACTGTCTCACTGAAGGGGCGCGCCTCAGGCCCTGTCAAGTGTCCTGGTTGCCTCGGTATCGCTTAATCGTATGATTCCGAGCTACTTGCCGCCCCGCGGCCGATTGCATGAAATTTGCCTGCAATCGCCTAACCTTAAGGACAAACAGACAAACAGCGGAAACGTAACGCCGGGCGATGGGTCTGTATGACCCTGCGGCTCAGGCAGCAGCCTGCAACTTCCCCTTGATACCGCCAGGCCGCTGCCGAAGTCTCAACGCAGCCGCAGCCGGACACGGCATCGGGGCGCAGGCTCGCGCGGGAAGCATGGTCGCTTCGCGCAGTCGCGCGGCCGCTGTTGTCTCCCTCCGGCGGCTCTCTACCGGATGTCATGACCGGAACCACGGCGGCATCTGCGATGGGGAGCCGCTTACTCACCGCGCAGTACCGGCAGTCGGATGCCGGGTCGGACTGCGCGGGCGGGCTGCGACGCATCCTGCCTGGAGCCGCCATCGCCATCCTTCTCGGCTTCCGCAATCGCCGCGGAAGTGCATGGGGTGCCGCTGCGTATCCGGCGTGGATCCACCGTGCGCAGCCTCTCTACAACTGCAAACGTGCGCCGCAGAGGCATCGTGCGGCGTCAAGGAGCTTCCATCATGAATATCTTTGCCAATATCTGGAACCATCCCAGAACCTCTGTGGCTGGTGTGCTCGTTGCCCTGGTCAGCATCGCCGGCGTGCTCTCGCAGCAGGGCATCTCCCTGGGCAAGGCAGGCACCGGCACTGTCGTGTCGCTGGTCGGCGCCGTCGCCACCGCCCTGCTCGGCCTCCTCGCCCGGGATCCCGTGCCGTCGAGCGAGAAACCGCAATCCCACGGATCAACGGTCCGCATCGGCGCTTGGATGTTGATTGCGCTGCTCATTCCGCTGCCCTGGATGCAGGGCTGCTCCGCCGCCGGCGTTGCCCAGGACATCGTCAACTGGACCCCCGCCCTGGTCAGCGCCGTGGCCACCGTCGATTCGACCGTCTCTCTCCTGGCGCCGGCCGATTCGCCCATCTTCACCGCCGCCACCCAGGGTTTCGATGCCGCTTCCAGCCTGCTTGTCGCCCAGGCCAGAGCCTATCTCGCCCATCCCTCTGCCGGCGCGTTACGGCAGTTGCAAACCCAGGTCGTCACCTTTCAGCAGCAGGTCGGCGCCGCCCTTTTGCAGGCGGCTAAGATCGCCGATCCCGCAAGCCAGACCCATGCGCTGGCGGTCATTCAGGCCGTGGCCACCATCGTGAACACGATCCTCGCGCTCGTGGCTTCTATCTCCAGCAAGGCTGCCGTGCAGAAGATGTCCGCCGCAACCGGCATCAAGCTCTCGATGCTCCGTCCCTACCTCAGCGATACGCGCGCCGCGCAGATTGTCGCCGCGCACTATAACGAGCCTTTGACGCGGGCGCGGGCTCAGGTTGCCCAGGCCGAGCGGATGGAGATCAACGCGGGATTCTGATGCGCAGGCATCGCTTGTCCGCCATCGCTGCATCCAGAAAACGGCGGGCCGCTTCCATGTCGAAGCGGCCCGCCGTTCCCTCTGCGTTAACTCTCTGTACACCTGCTACATGTTTGTGTCCCGTGCCTCATCCAGCATCAGCTTGATCGTCATCCGGCGCTGGCCGCGCACGATGGTGACACTCACCGTATCCCCGGCCCGGTGCTTGTCCATGATGGCGTTGATATCCTGCGGATCCTGAACCTGCTGCCCGTCGATCGCAACAATCAGGTCGCCGCCCAGCATGATCGGCGTATTGCCCACGTAGGCCTGTTCTGTTCCCCCGCGCAGTCCCGCGCGCTCCGCTGCCCCGCCCGGCAGCACCCGCTGGACCAGCACTCCGGCGTCCGCCGCAAGTCCCATCTGCGATGCCAGGTCCGGATCGATCGCGAATGAAACGATCCCCAGCGTCGGCCGCTTCACGCGGCCATACCGGATCAGGTCCGGAAGCGCGGCCTTCGCGGTATTGATCGGAATGGCGAAGCCGATGCCCGAGCTCTGATCCGCCCCGTTCGACGCGATCATCGTGTTAATGCCGATGACCTCTCCGCTCGAATTCAGCAGCGGCCCTCCCGAGTTGCCCGGATTGATCGCCGCATCGGTCTGAATCGCGTCCTCGATCGGCGCTCCGTTTGCGCTCTTGATCGGCCGGATCGCGCTGATGATGCCCCGCGTCATCGTGCCCGAAAGTCCGAACGGATTGCCGATTGCGTATACCTTCTGGCCCACATTCAGTTGCGACGAGTCGGCCAGCGTCACCGGTTGCAGGTTCGGTGCGTCAATCTGAAGC
>JAJXXG010000354.1 GCA_021781255.1 Acidobacteriota bacterium | reverse complement strand
TCGAAGAGTTGTTCGGCGCCAACGGCTGGGGACAAGACATCTGGCGCAACGGCATTTACGATTACCTGCATTATCATGCGACGGTGCATGAAGTGCTCGGCATCGCCCGCGGCCACGGGCGGGTCCGCTTCGGCGGCGATGCGGGCCGGGAATTCGAGCTCGATGCCGGCGACGTCGCGATCCTGCCGGCCGGCACCGGCCATCAATGCCTGAGATCGACGGACGATTTCTCAGTGGTCGGCGCCTATCCGCCCGGCGCCAAAATGCAGGTGACGCGACCGACGCCGGAAAACCACGCAGCTGCGCTCAAGACCATTCCGGTCGTGAAATTGCCGGACAGCGACCCGGTCGCGGGGAAGGACGGGCCGCTGGTGAAGTTGTGGCGGGGTTGACGTCATTGCGAGGAGCGTAGGCGACAAAGCAATCCCGTTCTGTTTGATCTGCACTGCTTAGCCTGTTATCGGGCGCGCATTCGCGCGATCCGTTGGCCCGCGCTCGCGATAACCACGGCCCTACGCCGCGTTGCTGCCTTCCGCGACGCTTCGAACAGGAACCAGGTGCGCCGCTCCGTCTCGTCGATGAAGGTCTCGAGCAGGGCCGCGATGCCGGGATCCTCGTGATCGTGGGAAAAAAAATTCGCGTCTTATGGCGGCTGCAGTGTGCCTGCTTCTTTTACGAGTCGCGCAGCATCTCGCGCGATTGTCCTGTTCGATGAACGACCCTTTGAATGAAGCTATGCTGTACGCCGAGCGCGTATCGTTCTCGGCCCGCCGACCGCAACCAGCTCCCCGGACAGGTTTTCTGCCGCCTTCATCAACTCGTTGGCTCGCTCGTTCAGGTTTTCATCCGTAAAGGGGGCGTTCGCGAACGAACACTCATTCGCCAGATACCTCGCGAACGTGGCTTCCTCAATCATCTCTTCACATAACGAGAACAAGTGGGCCTCACGGGCGCGAGCTTTAATGCTCAGCAGACTTCTTACAGAGAACGCATGGCCCGATTCACACCGATAGCACAGAACACACGTATCCCTCAGTTCGTGGAGCACGCTGCGGCAATTAGGGCAATGCAGAGCCGGTGCTCCGACCCATTCGGGGGCGTATCGGTCATCGACAGCTACTCGATCTCCGGTTAACCGGTTCTCTCGCGTGACCAGTTCGCGGGTCAGGCTATTGAGCATGCACATGGCTTCAATGGCATCGCCTCCCTCACAAATCGATTTCGCCACCTCCTCGATCTGGTTATCGATTTGGTCTTTGAGTTTCGATTTTCGTGAATCGGCTGCCTCCATGGCAAATCTCCTGAACGCCCAGCCGCGAGGGCATCTAAACTGTGGGCTCTGAAGCTCCGTTTGACCTGCGTCAAAGGGGCTCCTGATTCCAAGACGGAAGCGTCAGAAGATGATCTGCATTAGATCCAGGCACAGGGTCTGCACCATCCGATTTCTTCAAACACCGGTGCCTTGAAAACCGCGCAGATTTGCCTTGTTGTGGCAGCCTTCATCCGGGTGGATCGACCGTGCGCATCCCGCTAGACATATCACGATCATCTTCTCCAGCGCGCCAAACGCCGGTCAAATTCAGAAGCCGGGAACGAACAAACGCCACTCGCGATAGTTGGCGGGCTTGCTGGCAACGTACTCAACCCGTTTGGGAAATTTCAACCCGCGCGACGCATCAGTCTTTGCAGCAGTTTCGCTGCAAATTCCGTTCTTACCGCGCAGGCAAAGAGACTTAGTCGGAGAGTCCCTCAGTCAGCAAGAAGAGCTGAATGGATCGTCCCCTCACTCTCACCTCCGGAGCCGCCGGGGCTTGTTCTTTCTCGGCCCTTTGCGGTCCCAACTCTTCGCTCGTATCAACAAGTAGTTCCCGCGGTTGCCCTTGGATGCTGGGCGGCAGGCGGAAGAGGATGTCGTCGGCAGACGCGTTCAGGAATAGGAGAAAACTGTCGTCGGGCTCCCGCTCGCCCCTAGCTGCGAGGTGCAGGAGACCCGCCTCGCCGGAGAGGTAAACACCCAGCGTTTTGGCATGGATGTCGCCCCAATCGCCCTTCGCCATTTCTGTCCCTTCAGGGCGCAGCCACGTAACGTCCTTGACATTGGTTCCCGGGATCATTTGGCCCCGGAAAAAGCGATTGCGATGTAATACCAGGTGCTGGCGACGCAATGCAATCATGCGTCGGGTGAAGTCGATCAAGGTGCTTCCTTCATCGCTCATCGTCTGTTTCCAGTCGAACCAGCTGATCTCGTTGTCTTGACAGTAGGCGTTGTTGTTACCGCCTTGGGTGCGGCCGAACTCGTCGCCGGCCAGCAGCATCGGCACGCCTTGCGACATCAGGAGCGTCGCCATGAAGTTGCGCATTTGTTGCCAGCGCAGGCGCTGGACGCCGGGATCATTGGTAGGGCCTTCCGCGCCGCAATTCCAACTGTTGTTGTTGTTCGAACCGTCGGTATTATCTGCCTTGTTGGTGTGGTTGTGCTTCTGGTCGTACGAGACGAGATCGCCGAGAGTAAAACCATCATGCGCTGTGATGAAGTTGATGCTTGCCCACGGGCGGCGTCCGCGTGCTCCGTAGATATCGGCTGATCCCGATAAACGCGAAGCGAGATCGGGGAGCTGACCATCGTCCCCCTTCCAGAACTTGCGCATGGTGTCGCGGTACTTGTCATTCCACTCAGCCCATCCGGGTGGAAACTTGCCAAGTTGGTAGCCATCCTTGCCGGGATCCCAAGGCTCGGCAATCATCTTGACCGACGACAGCACCGGATCCTGCGCCACGGCATCGAGGAAGCCGGCGTGCTCACTATATACTCCCTCGACTCGCGCCAGCGTGGTGGCGAGATCAAACCGGAAGCCGTCGATGCCCATTTCTTCGACCCAGTAGCGCAGCGAATCCATCACCATGCGCAGCACACTCGGATGGCGCAGATCGAGCGCGTTTCCGGTGCCGGTAAAATCCCTGTAGTATCGTTGGTCTTCGTCCGTGAGATAATAATAGGAGCGGTTATCGAGCCCTCGGAGAGAAAGCGTGGGGCCCAGATGATTGCCTTCGGCAGTGTGGTTGTAAACGACATCGAGGATGACTTCGATTTCGGCGTCATGCATCTGCTGCACGAATGCCTTGAAATCGCCAAGGCCGCCTTTACCGAGATATTCCGCGTGTGGCGCAAAGAATCCGATCGTGTTGTAGCCCCAGTAATTGCGTAATCCTCGCTCCGTCAGGTGGCGGTCATGTATGAAGGCATGAATTGGCAGAAGTTCGATTGCGGTGATGCCTAGCTCGCGCAGATATTGGATCATGCAAGGTGCACTGAGGCCCGCGAATGTGCCGCGGGCAGTCTCTGCGACCTCGGGGTGATGGATTGTCAACCCTCGCACATGGGCCTCATAAATGATGGTCTCGTGCCAAGGTCTTTGGTCGGGGCTTCGTCCCCATTTAAATGCCGGGTCTACGACTTGGGACTTCGGAATGAATGGTGCGCTGTCGCGCAGATCGAAGGAGAGATCTTCTCTCGGATCGCCAACTTGGTAGCCAAATAACGCATCGTTCCACTCGAGGGCGCCAACCAATCCCTTCGCGTAGGGATCAATCAGAAGCTTGTGGTGATTGAAGCGGTGCCCAGCCTCCGGCTCGAACGGCCCATAGACCCGGTAACCGTAGAGCTGGCCGGGCCGCACATCGGGAAAGTAGCCGTGCCAGAGCTCGTGCGTGTATTCGGGAAGGACGATCCGCGCGACTTCTGTCTTGCCATCTCCGTCGAAGAGACAGAGCTCCACTTTCTCCGCATGGGCAGAGAACACGGAGAAATTTGTGCCGGAGCCGTCCCATGTTGCCCCCAAGGGATGAGGCTGGCCAGGCCAGACGCGAAACTTCGATGAGCTCATCACCAACTCGACCACAATTGGAACCAACGAGAGCGACTTGCCTCTGGTCGAGCGGACTGGAATTCGCCAGCGGCCGGGTCGCAGGCACTCGCCCCCCTCTAGCGAGGCGTCATCTATGAGCTGCAGACATGCGATGGAGCGGCTCTCTAATTGCCCAGGAGTTCCGACGAGTCGTCGGTGTCGGCTTGTGCGATCCAGAATCACTGCTGGCCGAGGCAGATTTCGGGGTATGGCAGGACTGCTCTGTTGCTGTCCCACTGACCGGGTCCACCTCGATGAATTGCGCGTGGCATCGCCAGCTCGGGACATTTTCCAGACGTTCAAATTCTTCCTTGGCCTTGTCCGTAGCGGCTTTGGCGTCTTGAACTCCGCGAACCTGGACTGTTCGCTGCAGGCACTTGCACTGTCTTCCGATCGAATTGACAAGATTATTGAAGAAGCTCACCCGATACTCTGTCATGACGCACCTCAATTCGCTCGGGCAGAATAAAGCGCCAACAGCAAGACCGACCGCCTTTGGCCGGCACGGCCAGCCCCCAGTGACTCTTCCTGTCCTTCGACGTCGAAAGATGCCTCGATCCGTGCGCCTGAGAAGCATTCGCTTGCGACAATGCGTCTAGCAGGCGAGCAATTCTTGAAGTTTATGATTACGCTGGATTGAGAGAAATTGGCTTGATGTAGATCAACAACAACCGATGCGGCAGAAACACGAGTGCACGGGAGGCACGTGCCGCAGGAGAGCGCGACGGGCAGAGCAAGTCAGCCGAGTGAAGGACTTCTTGTTCGTTCCTCCCGCTGGTTCCGATCTGATGTAGTTGGCAAGAGCGGCCGGATGTTCGTGAAACGCAGCGATGATCCTTGCGGCTCCGACGGAGGCCGCCATTTGGCTGCGGGATCAATTTGAGAGAAGCCTCATGAGATGACAAGCGAAGGGGACGGCCCCGGAAGGGGCCGCCTGCACGATTTGGCTGATCCTTCGCACGTCGTCCCCGCGTCCGTTGGGCGATGCGAATCCCAAGTCCTACGCCGCGTTGCTGCCTTCCTGGCGCGACGCCTCGAACAGGAACCAGGTGCGCCGCTCCGTCTCGTCGATGAAGGTCTCGAGCAGGCCCGCGGTGCCGGAATCCTCGTGATCGTCACAGA
>JAJXXG010000974.1 GCA_021781255.1 Acidobacteriota bacterium | reverse complement strand
TCGAGCCCCTGTTCATTGAATGTTGGTTCAACCAGCGTTATTCCCCCACCTGCTTTGCAGGCCGGTTTCTAATGCGGATACTATGGGCAAGCGCCAAGAATTGCAAGTCTTGTGTCGCACCGGCTCGGTGTGGTAAAGGCTCCTGCCGCGTATTTTTGGGAATCGTCATTCCAAAATGGCGCTCCGCTGCCGACCCTCCGTTGCCGTTCCCGGTTGATCGAGCCGCCGCGGCCGGGCGACGGTCTTTTGCGCCTTGCGATCCGCCGCCCCGCCCGGATTGGCGTCCGTTTGGCCTGCACCGCCGGCTGAAAAACCCGTGCCCGAACAGGCATCGCCATCACCATCCCGGATCAGCTCGCGCGGCATCGGTTCCGGAGTCTGCGCATATCCCCTTCGGCTTCAGTGAACTTCTGCCGTTGGCGGGAGCCTCATGCCGGCATCAGACCAACATCGCCATCAGCGCTGTCTTTGCCCGATTTTCGCGCTCAGCCCGGCCTCTGAATCGGTGCAGGGAAGCATCGACAGCCCATATGCGCGCAAAATTGATCGCCGCCAAGGCAACCTCTGCATGGCGTTGGAGTCTAAGCATAGTAGCGTGTAGCGGTTCGCTACAGTGGGAGGGATGCCCCACGGTGTTTCTTCGAGGCTCATTCGTCGGCGTTGCTTTATCTCGGTCACGGACCTCTGTCTCCGCGGCTGCGATGAGAAGCCTCAAACGCTCCGCCTGGCGGCAGATCTTTCAACCCTGCACGTTGGCGCTCTTCGGTCTTGCGGTGGCCGTCGCGCTGTGTGGCTTCAGTTACAAGCTCTCTCTCTATCATGCTCACTGTTCTGCTCCTCTGCGGTCCGCAACCGCAAAGCTTTGGATCGATCCTCCAAGCGACGCGCTGCTCGTGATGCAAAGGCTGAAGAGCCGTTCCCACTGCACCGCCAGTCAGTCCGCGCTTCCCATCTTCTCTCTGCGGCCTCCCCAACCTGCCTCTGTTTCCGTGAGTCTTCTCTCCACTGCCCCGAGCCCGGCCTTCTTCCTGGGCTCGCCTGTTTCACTTCGTTCTCCTCCTTCGTGGCGCTATCACTCGGCGTAGTCTGCATTGCAATCCCTTCCCAGGTGGGAGAGCGATTGCTTTGCACGGTCGTTTGCTGAACTTGGAATGTCTCTATTCCATGGAGGATTTTTTATGCATTCCTTTGCTTTTTTGCTGGTACTTTCTTCGCTCGCGTTGCTGAGTTCGATCTTCTTTCAGTTCCGCCTCTCGCAATTTCGTGCGCGGCAGTTTGTAGCCGCCAGAGTCCTCGAATTCCCGTCCACATCCCAGGTTTCCTGGGCAACCGCGCAGCCCGCCGGCAAGCGCCGGTCCATGCGCTGGATCTCGATTCTGGAACTGGAAAGGATTGTTCGCGAGAACCCGGACGATCTCGTCGTCCTCGATCTCCGGACCGATGCGCAGCGCGACGCTTCCCCTCTCCCTCTTACTCACGTCCTTCCGGTCAGTCCCCATGAACTGCCCGATATTCTCAACTGGCTCCCGTCCAGTCAGTGTGTCGTTTTTTGCGGGGCCAGCGATTCCTGGATTTCCACCATCGAGAGAAGCCTCTCCATGTCGGGCTCGGCGCCGTTCTATTTTCTCGATGTCGACTTCGATCACTCGGAAGCTGCCTGAAGTGCTCCGAAGTGGAACATCTTCCGCGCGGCCGCTTCTGTCAACCAGCAGCAGCGGCTTCGTGACCGGCTGTAGCCCGACAACCCGCCTCCTGCGCGATCCCAGTGGCAATGGCGCGCACGCCTCCTTCTCGGGACGGCGTATCCGCGGCGCAAAAGCGGGCGGTCGCAATTTTCTTCGTGCCGGAAACATCAACGGCTTTTCCGGCCGGAGAAAAAGCCGGCGTCTCCCTCCGGGGGCAGGCACCGCAGTTTGATTCCCGCACGGGTGATTTCGCGCATCACGTTCCCTTGTCCTGCGCGGAACTCCACCGAACGCTAACCTGAGCCCCTCCGGGACTCACCTTTCAGATTGGAGAAACTGATGAAATCACGATTGATCTTGGCCTTCGCCGCAAGCGCGGCCATCTTGTGCTTCTCGGCTTTTGCATCGGCAGACCAGATTAAGGTTGACTACGACCATCACATGAACTTCGCCAACTACCACACCTACTCCTGGAATGCCATTCACGTTACCGACCAGCTCAATGCCGGACGCATCCGGCGCGCGGTCGATAATCTGCTGCAGCAGGACGGATGGAAAGAGGTGCCTTCAGGCGGTCAGGTCACCATCATGGCCACGGACAACATCCACAACGAACAGGAAGCCGAGACCTACTACACCGGCATGGGCGGCGGCTGGGGCGGTGGCTGGGGTTGGGGCGGCTGGGGTTCAATGGGCGGTCTCGGCGATGAGGCCACAACCACGACCACCGATATCCGTACGGCTCATCTGGTGATTGACCTTTTCGATACCGGCTCCAAGACCCTGCTCTGGCGTGGCGTCTCGCGTGGCGAGCTCTCTGGCAACTCCAATGCCAACCGCAAACGGTTGCTTGAGGATGTCGATCACATGTTCAAGAATTTTCCCCCAAAGGCCAGTAAATAAATGAGTTGATGTTGGTTGCGATCGGCGGACAAAACCCTCGCCGATCCATCTCGCGGAGCGGTCTCTCGTGGTGTGACCGCTCCCAGTCCCCTGGTGGGACCGTCACTTCAGGCCATCTCTTCTGGCCGCTTCCGCCCGATTCTCCGGTCTCGATCGTTTTTTAAGGTGATGAAAACCTAAAAAGCGACGATAATGAGAACGAAAATCGATGGCGGAGATCAGGCATTTCCCGAGTTCAGGATTCCCCGCTACACGGCAAGATGTGGCGCTCCATGCTGCGTCTTTGCAGAAGCCCTCCGTAAATCCGCAAATCTACTGCGTCTACAACCAGACCCAGCAGCGATTTGTCGTAACCCAGGTCGAAGCTCTGCCTGACTCGGACGGCGAACTCGAAGCCCGCCTTCAAAGCCCCGAGCTGCGCATACAATTAGGCCTCTGGCTTGTACCCAGCCGCCAGATCTCTCCCGCCAGCGTCCGCTTTCCGCTCGATCTCATCTTCCTCGATGCCGACTGCGTTGTTCTTGCCGCCGTCGTGTCTTTTCCTCTGTCCAGTTCGCCGCTGCCGGTTGCCGGCTCGGCGAGCCTGCTCATCCTCCCCGCCGACACCCTCGCCAAAACCGGAGTTCGGGTCGGCGACCGCTTCATCGTCTCCGCGCCCGATGCGATGAAGCAGCATCTCCACGCTCTGCTGCAGCCCAGGACCGATGAAAGCCAGGTCGCTGCAGCGTTGCCCGCGCAAACCGCAGTCGAGCCGGAGAGTCCGCCGGCCGGCTTATCCGGCGCCGCATCAGCTCCACCGACGGCAGCGCCGCCGCCGCCGCCCCTCGCTCCGGCGCCTGCTCCTCCGCCGCTCGCCTGCGCATCAGCGTCCTTGGCGCCGGACTCCGCACCGCCCATCGATGCTTCGCCGTGGCAGAAAAAGACGGCGCCGAGAAGCTGGCTGAAGCGCCTCATCCTGGGCGATCCCGCCGACCCCAGAAAGGCTGCGCGGTCGGCATTGCCCAATCTCATTGCCTACTACTTCACCGGCGGCGTGCCCAAAGGCCACCCCGTGCGCAACATCAGCGCCACGGGGATCTTCATTATCACTGAGGATCGTTGGTATCCCGGCACTGTGGTCCGCGTTACGCTCACTGACCAGCGCCGTCCCACCGCCGAGCGCTCGATCACCGTCAATGCAAAGGCGGTGCGGTCGGGGGGCGATGGCGTCGGTCTGGAGTTTGTTCTTAATCAGCGACTCAACCGAAAGAGCTCCGGCTTCGACGAGATGGAGTGGGCCAACGGGATGGACCCGGCTGAGATCGAACAGTTCCTGCGCAGCTACCAGGAACTTCCACCGCGGAGCTGAGTCTCCGCCGCGCGCCCACGCAGCCGTTCATTCCCGAACCAGCCCCTCAAAGTCTCACCCTGTCTCGCTCCACGCTTGAGCGCGGAAAAAGACAGGGTGATTTGGATCGCGGATCGGCTGCGTGTGATCGGTCGTCAGTATCGTGCCGACAATGATCGCGCGGCCGCGGAGAACTCGGGCTTCTGGGCCGCGGTCGCGCGTCCGCCGCGCTTGTTCGCGGCGGCCGAGCTTTGCACCGCGCTGGAAGCGTGGGCTTGCGCGCCCGCATTCTCGCCCATCACGTGCAGGCGCATAAAGTTGGTCGATCCCGACTTGGTCCGTGTTCCGGCCACAATCGCAATCACTTCGCGCGGGCGCACGTAGCCGCCTTTTTCCAGGTGCTTCTCCGCCATATCGACCATGGCCTCGGTGGTGCTTGCCTTCGTGCACCGGATCGGCGTGGTGCCCCAAAGAAGGTTTAGCCGGTTCACCGTGATCTCCACCGGGCTCAACGCAAAGATCGGAGCCGATGGATGGTACTTCGACAGCTGGCGCGCGGTCGCGCCCGACTCCGTGAACAGGGCGATGCCGCGCAGGTCAAGGTCGTCCGCTGCATGCGCCGTGGCCTCGCAGATCGTCTCTGCGATCGACAGATGGCTCGCATGTCCCCGCGGCTCTTTGGCTACGTTCTCTCGGATGTGCCGCTCCGTCTCCGTCACGATCCGCGCCATCATGGCCACGGATTCCACCGGATATTTCCCCACCGCCGACTCGCCTGAAAGCATGACCGCATCGGTGCCGTCGTAGATGGCGTTGGCCACATCCGAGACCTCCGCGCGCGTCGGGCGCGGGTTTTCAATCATGGATTCCAGCATCTGCGTGGCCGTGATGACCGGCTTGGAGTACTCCGCCGCGCGCCGGATAATGAACTTCTGGATCGCTGGCACCTTTTCCGGCGGCACCTCCACGCCCAGATCGCCGCGCGCCACCATGATGCCGTCGGAAACCTGCAGAATCGCGTCCAGATGTTCCACCGCCTGGGGCTTCTCCAGCTTGGCGATGATCCATGTGTGCCCGCCTAGCGCCGCAACCCGGTTCCGCACCAGGCTTACA
>JAJXXG010001126.1 GCA_021781255.1 Acidobacteriota bacterium | reverse complement strand
CCACCAGATCGGCAAAGGGCGACACAACCCTGGAGTTGAGCGAGCCCGGCACCATCTGCGGATTCAGCTGCTCCGCCTTGCCGTTGACGCTGTTGACCATGGCTCCGCCGTTGAACTGGAACTTCGACGAGGGGGAGTAATGCACCGCGCCGGAGAAGAAGGTCGTCGGCGTGTCATAGAACCCTGTGCCCAGGAGATAATAGCTGGCGCCGTTCGGCTCCACTGCCGTTGAGCAGGTTCCGTTGTTGCCTCCACCCGGCAGCCCCGGCGTGCCGGAGTAGACATAGCAGATATCCGTCGAGGAGAACACATCGTCATGGGCATAGTTCAGGTCCATGCTGAAGGTATCCGACGGGATGATCTGCGTACCCAGGCTGAAGTCGTTGTTGTGTTCGTGGTGGTTGACAAGCGGATCGTTGTTCTGCGCGCCGAAGTTATTCCCCGTCGCCGCGAAGTTGATCCACTTGTACGGTGTGACCTTGACGCGCGCGCGCAGATGATACAGCCGGTTCGGCTGCAACCGCATGTACGTGTTGGTCGGCGTTGCCGAGTTGGCGTTCTTCGAGTCCATCGCGTCGTAGTTCACGTTGATCCGAACCATGTTGGTCGGCTGGATCACAACGCCCAGCAGCATCCAGTTCTCGCGCCACGCCAGGTCGTCCGGCTGCTGCAGGTGGCGGTTGTTATACCGCCAGCCGGCCGACAGCTTGAACTCCGGCGTGATAGTGAAGATCCCCATCAACGTGTTGCCCATGAACTTCTGGCTCAGGTTGTCGTTGTTGACCGTTGTTGCCGTGGTCGGCGTGATGCTGCTCAGCGGGGTCAGCAGACTCGGCGGCTTGGTTGTGTCCGTCCAGAGAGTGGAGGTCACGCTGTTGTAGCCGGGAATTCGGAAGCCCCAATAGGTGAACGCATCGGAAACCGAGACGTACTTGCTCAGCTCCGCTTCCACGCCATAGTCCGCGTTGACGCTGACGCGCTTGTTGTGGGCCAGGCGGCCATTTGCCAGCGCGCCGGTGTCTATCTCCTGCCGAACGGAAGTACGCGTCGTCAAGCCGGTATAGGTCTCGTTGAAGCTGTTCACGTTGCTGATATTCCCGCTGTAGGTGAAGCGACCGTTCATTGAGACGCGTTCCCAATAGCGCGAGCTGAAGCGCAGCTGCTCGGTCGGGAACGTCGTGCGCGTCGGTGAAGTAACGCTCAAGGCCGTGATGCCGCTGCAATACGGATTGGCGGTGCCCGTACTGCTCAGCAGCCCCGCGCCATTGCACTTGTTCGTGGCCAGGTTGTCGATGCCGAACGAGACCAGTTGTCCGTTGGACAGCGGATAGTTGGCGCCCACAAGCTGCTGCCAGTTGTCGCCCTTGTAGAGCACATAGAACTGGTCATAGCTCAGCGTCGTGCGCTTGACCAGCTTTACGTCCACGCCGCCCGTATAGGTGTCCGCCGCGTTGCGGAACCAGTACAGCATCTGCGCGTCCGCGCCCTCGTGCACCGTCGAGTAGGTCGGCCCCTCGTGCGTGCCGTGATTGAGCCCCGCGCGGAAGCTGACCCGCGAAAGCGGCATCAGCGTCAGCAGCGTGTCCGTGTTGCGGCGCACGGTGTTGAACAGATGCGGCGTGCTCGGTTCAGGCACAAACGGATTGGCAAGAAGCGAGTTGGCCAGCAGGTTGTAGTCGAAGTAGTTGCGATCTCGCCGGAAGTTGCCCGCAAAGTCGTACCACCGGCCCTTGGAGAACTTCAGGTAGGAAACATCGTATGGATCGCCGCCATAGCCGAAACTGGCCGACGATAACGTATCGAAGAAAGGCGTTTTGGATGGATCCAGCGAGTGCATCTCGAGCGAGTGGTTCAGGACGCGCATGCCGGTATTCTGATTCACCATCGTGGCCCACATGGCGCTGCTGCCGTTACGCTGCGTAATGCGCCCGCCGAGCTCGATGGACTGATGCACCTGGTAATTGCCCACCGTCTTTCGAGTTGCCTCGCTGGCGGGCTTCGTTTCCACAGCTTGTTTCGCGGGCTTGGCCGCTTCCGGCTGGTCCTGGGCAAAGCCCAGAGCCGCTGCGCCGGAGGCCAGTGCCGCAACTAGGGTAAGGGTGCATAACCGGTAGAAACTGATTCCGGCCCGCGACCCACCCAGACTCGTGCTTGCTTTCGTCTGTTCTGTCATCGCTCGCCCCTTACTCTGTTGAGTTGAAGAAAATCGAACTCGTGTTGGAACCGTGAATGCTCGTGTGGCAGATCGTGCAGGCCTGATACTGCTGCGCCTGGTTGTGGAAGCTGGGTATGCCAGTGGTCGTGAAGTTCGGCGACGGCGAGTGGCACTGCATGCACAGCGTGTTCACATTGGCGCGGTTCAGCAGGCGCGGATTCGGTCCCCCGTGCGGGAAGTGGCAGGCCGTGCAGCCTTCCGTCTTCACCACCGGATGCTCATACACAAACGGCCCCGCCGTCTCCGTATGGCACTTGGTGCAGACCATGTCCTGTTGCGATGAGGTCATCAAAGCCTTGCGCTGGAAGGTGCCGTGCGGATCGTGGCAGTCCGTGCACTTCATCAGGCCTTCCTCCACCTTGTGATGGAAGGGCATGTTGAACTGCGGCTTCACGTCCGTATGGCATTGGAAGCAGAGCTCTGGCTGCGAGGCCTTCAGCAGATGCTCGTGGCTGCCGCTCTTGTGGACGCTGTGGCAGCTGATGCAGCTCACATTGCCTTCGCCGTGGGCCGAGCGCTCAAAGTTCGCGTGCTTGCCCTGGTGGCAGCTCAGGCACTTGTCGTCCACCTGCTTGGCCGTGGCTTCTGACGGGTTGAAGATCTTCGTCTTGTCGCCGCCGCCGTCCACATGCGCCTTGCCCGCTCCGTGGCAGTTCTCGCAGGTCACGCCCGTGCCGCCGTGCTGCATCGCAAGCCGGCTGTGCGGATTGGAAGTGAATCCCTTCGAGACCTCTTGATGGCAGGTCGCGCAGGCGTCCTGGCCCACAAAGTCGCCCGGGGCCGGTTCGTTGGCGTGTACACTAGCCGCTTTCGCCCCATGCGCCGGAGCAGCCATTGCGGTAGCGCAAAGCATGCCTGCGCCCAGCAGCAACATCAAACAGACTCGCAGTCCCGGCATTCTTCCCGGAGCCGCACTTTTTGGCATTCGCATTACTGGCCCATCTCTATGCATCAAGTACCACCTCGGTAGCTCTCATCGCAGCCTGTGTAACAGCCTCACCCTAACTGAGCTTCACGTGGCAGCCATCGAAGGGCCCGTGCGTCGTCGTAGTTATGGGTCCGCCGGCTGTACAGACACTGCTGTGCGGAGCATCACCTCATGCGCAGCATCCTACGTTGACGTATGCCGAAACACGGTGACGTTCATCACACACTGTAAAAACGCCTGATTTTGACCTCGATGACTCGTCCCGAAATCATGCACCATCTTTCCGTCCAAATCTATCGAAAAATGAAAAACTGCCCGGCAAGGCAGCTTCCCTGCGCGCCTTTTCCCGCCCTCGTTCCACGGGCAATCCCATCGGCATCCCAGTTCCACCCAAAACAGCTTAACCGCAGTCATGCCATGGAAATAATGAAAATAAGAACGCAGTGTTACCGCGCACCGGCATCCGAAAACTACGGCCTGTCTTTCTGACTCCCCGGGGTTAGTGGCACCCTTGATTTCACCGCAGAGTCACCCTTATTGGGAGTTACGCCCCCCGACGCCGGCGCCGGAGCCGGACCCGGATCAGTAAACAGGTTTTTGCAGGCTGAAGAGACGTGAGGACCATCACATCTTAGACTGTGGTACATGCGGGAGACTCTGGACAGGCGAAAATCTCTTTCCCGGAGGCCGAAAGCTGTTGCACCTCCGATGCAACCTCCGCGTCGCCGGGAGGAAGATCAAGGACTTTGAAGGCCCTTCATCGGCGGAAGACGGAGTAAGACGATGGCGGATGTTGGGATTCCCGCAGGAATGCAGAGAAGGCAAAAGCAGCAAGCAAGACAGGTGCCCGTTGGATGTGCGGCCTGCTCCAACCGCCGCCCCGGCTGGTTCTGTTCCCTCGGCAGCGCGGTCCTCGCAGATCTTGAACTCGCCACCAGCACCATCTCTCTGCCCGCCCAGGCATCCCTCTTCACGCAGGGCGAGGACGCCCGCTGCCTCTATCTGATTTGCAGCGGATACCTCAAGCTCACCGCCGGGCATCCGCAGGACCGCCAGATGATCGTGCGCGTCGCCGGTCCCGGCTCCATGCTGGGGCTCTATGCCGTACTCTCCCACGGCGTCTATGAGGTCTCTGCCGAATCGCTCACGCCCGCCCAGCTTAGGCCCGTCGAGCGCGACCGGTTCCTCAACTTCCTGCGCAGTCACAAGGAAGCCCAGATGCGCGCCGTGCAGTGCATCTGCCAGGAGTACCGCTTCGCGTTACAGGATGCCTGCCGCATCTCGCTGGCGGAAACCGTGGCGGCCCGCCTCGCGCGCCTGCTGATCGAGCTCGGTCACCAGATTGGCGAGCAGGTCAACGAAGACGAATTCCGATTTCCCCTGCTGCTCACCCACGAGGAAATGGCCTCCATGGCCTGCACCACCCGCGAGACCGTCACCCGTACCCTCGGCCAGTTCCGCAAGGAGGGCTGGATCTCGATTGAGGGCTCCGTCATCACGCTGCACCATCCCGAGCGCCTGCAGACGCTGGCCTAGGGCCGACTCTCCAGCCTCCCCATGCCCGTGACGTCTTTCGGCGCTCTCCTCCTGCCCGCATCCCGCGTCCAAGATATATCATCGAAACAGTAGGAGTTCGTGCTACGTATGACCCGTTTTGCCGTTTTGTTATCTGCTTTATTTCTTTCCTGTGCTGCGTTTGCCCAGACTCCCGTACCGGCTCCCGCCCAGCCCGGGATCACGTCTGCGGCCACCCCTGAAGTCGCCACATTCCAGAAGATTGAGGACACCTGGTCCAACGCCATCAACATGCGCGACCAGTACAGCCTGGAGCTGGTCCTCTCGCCACTGTTCGTCGACGTGTCTGCCTCAGGCGACATCACCACTC
>JAJXXG010000267.1 GCA_021781255.1 Acidobacteriota bacterium | reverse complement strand
GACGGCTACTTTGTTCAGGTGGTATTCGACGGCACGCGAACTCCACACCGTGTCATATGCCGGATGTTCAAGAAAAAGCTTCCATGTTGGAAGGTCTTTGGACCCGGATTTCTTGACATCCTGCTCGAAGGAGCCGCGCTTGAGAAAGAAATTATAGCCGTCCTCGTCTTTGCCGTAAGTGACCTTACTGTTTTCCTTGCTGGTCTCCATCATCTTTACGTAGTCATAGCCGTAGCTCTGGCGGAATGCGCCGTTGTGAAAGAAATCATCTCCAATCCAAACGTCAATCATAGGGGCTTGAGGCGAGATGGCCTTTACCGCGGGATTGGGATCGATACCTGCCATCATCGCCAGGAAACCGGGATAGCTGGTGCCGACAACGCCAACGCGACCGTTATTGCCCGAGACATTCTTGAGTAGCCAATTGACGGTGTCATAGGTGTCGGTACTCTCGTCAATCGCTTTTGGATCACTGTGGTCGGCGAGCGGGCGCATCATGACAAACTGTCCCTCGCTTTTGTATCGCCCACGGATGTCTTCGCAAACATAAATGTAGCCATCACGGGCAAGCTGAGGGCGATTGGCAAAGAAGGAAGCACGCGTGGTGCCGTCGCAGCCATAAGGTGTGCGCTGCATGAGGAATGGCAGTGGCGTGGAAATATCTGAAGGCTTAAGGATGACAGCGTGTAATGCCACACCATCCCGCATTGGAATCATTGCCTCGGAACGCTGATAGTCATGAAAAATATGGTGAGCAGGATTGCCGGTGCGCTGAAAAATAACGCCGGGTTCGTAAGAAAGCGTCATGCCGGAAGCGTGTCCAGATGCATCGATTGAAAAGGTGTAGAGGGTCTTTGATTCGGAGTCTTGAAACTCAGTGGCGGATACACTGCTGAGAATTGCAGGAACCTGGCGGCTGGATTCCACAATCAGTTTGCCGTTCTCGGGATAAAAGCTGAGTGGCGTGTCGGGCGCGTTCGGATCAGTGTATTCACCTGCCAGTGATGCAATTGGTACAACCGAAGCACTCTGCGCGTTCTGCGCTGCAGGCAGGCAATACGTTGACGTCGGGGAAAGTAGAGCGAGAGAAAGAGCGCTTGACAATACGCAACGGCGGATCAAAATGAAAGCCTCCTGAGTTCTAGTGCACGTGACCGTGCTGGCCGGGAGCAGCGCTGCTTGAGAGTTCCTCGATCGGAACGACGCAGCCGTCCAATTCCTGGCATCCCTTGTGCTCGAACTGGATGGTGGTGTGACTGATAAAAAAGTGATCGTGGAGAACGTGATTGAGCTTGACCAGTATGCACGCGCTCTCTGATGGAGGAATGTCCTCGATGGTCACGTGGCAGGCCAGTGCCCGCGATTGCGAACCGAGGCTCCAGACATGCAGGTCATGCACGTTCAAAACGCCATCAACGGCTTCCATGCCTGCTCGAATCTGGGCTAAGGAAACTCCGCGCGGCGTGCCTTCGAGGAGGATATTGAGAGTTTCACGGATAATGCCAACACTGGACCAGACGATGAGGCCAGCAATAAGGAGCGAAAGTACCGGATCGATCCAGAATTGACCCGTGAAAAAGATGCAGGCGCCACCAACGATTACCGCTGCGGTGGAAAGCGTATCACCAGCCATGTGAAGAAAGGCGCTGCGGAGGTTTACATCGCGAGCAACGCCCCATAGAAGTGCTGCGATGACGCCATTCATCAGGACGCCGGCCGCGGCAACAATGACCATGATGCGCGGGTGAACCGCTACGGGAACGCTCAGCCGGTGGATGGCTTCAATGGCAATCCATGCGGATATCACAATGAGTGTGGCCGCGTTGACAAACGCTGCCAGCACGCCTGCCCGCTGGTATCCGAAGGTACGCGAATCATCTGCGGGGCGTGTCTGGAAATAAACTGCGGCGAAACTGAGCAGAAGAGCCAGGAAATCTGAGACGTTGTGTCCAGACTCAGAGAGAAGGGCGAGGGAGTGTGCTCGCAACCCCGCAACAAAGGTGACCACGACATAAGCAAGCGTGACCACGAGGGAGAAGCGAAGAACGGTTTGTGTCCTCTTAGCGCCCGGTCCGGCCGGGGCGGCATGGACGTGCATATGAAAAGTGTAAATGGGCTCGGGCAACGAGCGCCAACCCCTAAAAATCCAGTAATTGTTAGCCAGAGCGCGCTGGGGGGATTGAGCCGGTCCCGGCAGATTGGGTGGTTGAACGTGCCCTGTTGGATACAGATCGAAGGCCCGTCCAGTCTTCGGCAATAACGATGCTGTTGTGAGGATTGCCGGGCTGATAACGAACCGAGCAGGGGAACCCTGCGCGTACATCGGCTGGACGGATGATGCTCAGAAGTGTGGTGATGTCCTGCGAGCACTCATAGTCGACGCCGCCGATGCGATAGCTGAAAACAAGCATGGTGATAACGCGACCGTCTGCCCCGTCAAGCTCGTAGAGATCAAGCAGCATCCCATCAACCAGCCGGCCGGACTGAGCGAGCTGTTTGCGACGGACTCGCTCCTGTTCCTCCGGTGACGGCCGGTTGCGAAGCATGAGCCAGATCGTGGTTGCAACAGCACCGGCAAGCACACTCACGCTGATGCTGGCTCGCCAAGCAGTGATTGGGAAGTGCGTCATCGAAATTGGAGATTTACCCCTGAACCTCCAAATCAAGCATAGCGCAGTTAAGGGTGTGGGATTTGACCGCTCGAAGTAAGCTTCCGTATTCTCGGGAACGACTTTGAGGTGGGAAAAAAGATCTGCGGGAGGATCCGCATGAGTGCACTAGAAAGAGAGAGGACTGCGAACGACCCGAGTGGAGCGGAACCCCTTCTGGTGCGGCGCGCGGCGGTCCTCGGCGCTGGCACTATGGGTTCCCGGATTGCCGCACATCTGGCGAATGCAGGCATTCCAGTGCTGATGTTGGATCTGCCTGCGAAAAGCCATGGCGACCGGTCACCGGCCCAGAACGCGTTGGCAGCTCTGGCGAAGTCCAAACCCGCTGCACTCTTTGAGTCTTCGTTGATAGAGCGGATCTCGACCGGAACATTTGATGACAATCTTGCAGATTTGACAGACTGCGACTGGGTGATTGAGGCGGTTGCGGAAAACCTTGAGATCAAGGCCGAATTGCTGGCCCGCATTGAGCCGTATCTCTCACCTCATGCAATCCTGACGACAAATACATCGGGGCTGCCTGTGGGCCGCATTGCGGAAAGGTTGAAGACCCATCGCAGGCGGTTCTTTGGAACGCACTTCTTCAATCCTCCGCGCTACATGCGCCTTCTGGAGTTGATTCCGACGCAGGAGTGTGATGGCACCCTGGTGCATTCATTCGCCGCATTTGCAGACCGCATGCTCGGTAAGCAGATTGTTTTTGCAAAGGATACTCCGAACTTCATCGCTAATCGCATAGGCGTGGCAGTTATGTTCGCAGCGGCAAAGTTGATGCTCGATCAGGGACTGACGATTGAGGAAGTAGACACGCTTACTGGACCGGCAATTGGCTGGCCACGCACAGGAACGTTTCGGCTTGCAGATATGGTCGGCATCGATGTGTTGGCGCACGTGACGAAAAACTATCCACAGGGAGCGCAACTCGGGAGATTTTCAGATGTTTTGTCAGAACTGGTGAAGCGTGGCTGGCTCGGCGACAAGGCAGGGCAGGGTTTTTACAAGAAAAGTCGCGCCGAGGATGGACGTGAACAGCGGATGGTGCTGGATCTGAATACTATGGAGTACCGTCCAGCCACGAAGGCGTCATTTCCGTCCGTGGAGATGGCGAAAAATGCAGCAACGCCAGAAGAGCGGCTGCGCTTGTTGCTCTCGAGCGATCCGGCAAAGGACAGGGCCGCCAAGTTCCTGTGGCCGTTTTTAGGCTTTGTCTGGAATTTCGCCGCTGAACGAATTGGCGAGGTCTCGGATGATGCGCCTTCGATTGATGAGGCCATGCGATTCGGGTTCAATTGGGAACTTGGGCCTTTTCAAATGTGGGATGCGGTAGGTGTGAGCGCAAGCGTGGAGCGAATGAAGGCTCTGCAGTTACCAGTTTCGCCTGTTGTGGAAGCGATGCTGCAGGCAGAGCACAACACGGCCCAGGTTGAGTGGTATTCGAAGACGGGGCCACAGTGCTACAGCCCGGTGAGCGGACACTGGGATCCCCTGGCGCCACATCCGGGTCACGCGCGCGTGGCAGATTTTCGTCGCTCACACAGCGTCATCCAAGGCAATGCAGGCGCGTCCCTTGTTGATATGGGAGATGGAATTGCTTGTATCGAACTCCATTCGACAAAGAATGCAATTGGTGGCGATGTAGTGGCACTGGTGTCATCTGTGTTGAACCCCACGTCTGATGCGGTGCGGGATTTCGCTGGGTTTGTAGTGAGCGGTGACCGCGAACATTTCAGCGTCGGTGCGAATCTTTTGCAGCTTTTGTTGGCTGCGCAGGAAGGTGATTGGGAAGAGTTGGACGGAGCAATACGGGCATTCCAGAAGATGACTGCGTCCATCAAATTCTGCCCGCGGCCGGTGGTGGTGGCGCCATTTGGCAGAACCCTGGGGGGTGGTGCGGAGATGTGCCTTCATGCCGCGCGGCGGCAAGCGCATGCCGAGACCTATATAGGGCTTGTGGAAGCAGGAGTGGGGCTGATTCCTGCTGGAGGCGGCACAAAGGAGCTGCTGCTGAGGGCTATACGAATGGCCGAAGCGCTTGCGACGCCGGACCCACGCGATCCCCCATCACGATTTGCACAGTCGGCGGAGTTCATGTCGGCGCTGAAGCAGGCTCTGGAGACGATTGCGATGGCGAAGGTATCAACATCCGCTGCAGAAGCTCGCGCCATAGGCCTCTTCTCGGAGGCTGACCGCATCACGATGAATCGCGAGCGCTTGCTGCTGGATGCTCGGGCAGTAGCCAAAGAGCTTGCCGCAGGAGGATATGCAGCCCCACAACCTGAATTGCGGATACCCGCGCCGGGGACCACAACGCTGGCAATGCTTGAGACAGGAATCTATCTCATGCGGGAGGCCGGCTTTGCTTCGGAGCAC
>JAJXXG010000218.1 GCA_021781255.1 Acidobacteriota bacterium | reverse complement strand
TTGTTTTGAGACCCTGGAATCCGCACAATTCCGCGTGCCCCATACCTCGGTTTTGAGACCTGGAAAGCGCGCTCTCCCGAAGGAACTGCCGTCCACTTATGCATGAGTTTCTGGTTTCTGCCGCTGCCTTCATCGTCCTCGTCGGCCTGATCGTCGTCCTGCACGAACTCGGCCATTTCGCCGCGGCCAAGTTCTTCCATATCCGCGTCGAGGCGTTCTCCTTCGGCTTCGGCCCCCGTCTCTTCGGCTTCAAATACGGCGAGACCGACTACAAAGTCTGCCTCCTGCCCCTCGGCGGCTTCGTCAAAATGACCGGCGAAAACCCCTCCGAGGAAGATGCGCAGGACATCGCCTCCGATCCCGCCGCCTTCACCTCCCATCCCCGCTGGCAACGCATGATCATTGGCCTCGCCGGCCCGGTCGTCAACTTCCTGCTCTGCCTCGCGCTCATGTTCGCCTACTACGCCTTCTTCAATGAAGTGCCCTCCGTCAACGTCAGGAACACCGCCATCGAGTGGGTCACTCCCGGCTCCACCGCGGCCTCCGCCGGCCTGCGCACCGGCGACGTCATCCTCAGCTTCGACGGCGTACGGCATCCTGACTGGGATACCGTCTACGCCCATGCGCGCCTCAACGCCAATCAGATGGTCCCGGTCACCGTCGACCGCGGCGGCGTCTCCGTGCAGCTCAGCCTGCCCATCCCCTCCAGCGCCAAAGACGACTCCTTCGACTTTGCCGACCTCGGAATCTCGCCCCAGTTCCTGCCTGGACCCATCGAGGTAGCCTCCGTTCAGCCCGGCTACCCGGCTGCCTCCGCCGGCCTGCGCAGCGGCGACAAGATTGAATCCGTCGACGGTCTCGCCTTCCACTCCACAAACACCCTCCTCGCCTATATGCAGTGGGATCAGGGCAAGCTCATGCACCTTACCCTCCTGCGCAACGGCGTCGCCGTCGCCATCGCCGCCACCCCGACCAAAGTCGATACCCGCTGGATGCTCGGTTTCAGCCCGCAGCCCATCCCCATCCGCGATCAGCCGCTCTCTTTCCTCTCGGCCTCCAAAAAGTCCCTGGCCTTCTTCAAGAGCAACTCCCTCCTCGTCGCTGAAGTCCTCGACCGCCTTTTCACCCACCGCCTCTCCGTCTCGCAGCTCATGGGCCCCGTCGGCATCGCCAAGGCCGCCGGAGAAGCCGCGGAGATGGACGGCTGGCTGCCCAAGTTCGGCCTCGCCAGCGAGATCAGCCTCCAGCTCGGCATCCTCAACCTCCTGCCCTTCCCCATCCTCGACGGCGGCATGATCCTCCTGCTTCTCATTGAAAGCGCTCTCCGCCATGACATCAGCCTCGTCATCAAGGAGCGCATCTACACCGCCGCCTTCGTCGTCCTCATCGCCTTCTTCGCCTTCGTCCTCTTCAACGACGTCAGCAAGCTCGGCCTCTTCACCCACATCAAACCCTGAAAGGCAGGGGTCGGAGATCAGGGATCGGTTGCGACAGCGAAGCGACGGCTTCCCTCCCGCCCCACTGAACCCGATTCCTGACCCCTGACCCCTCTTATGCCCGTCACCACGCAAGTCCGCGTCCGCTACGCTGAAACCGACCAGATGGGCGTTGTCTACTACGCCAACTACCTCGTCTGGTTTGAACTGGGCCGCGTCGAGCTCCTCCGCTCTCTCGGCCTCGCCTACAGCAAGCTCGAAACCGATCACGGATGCATTCTCCCCGTCATCGAGGCGCGCTGCCGCTATCGCTCCCCCGCCCGCTACGACGACGAAATCCTCATCGAAACCCGCCCCGCCATGCTCCGCGGCACCGTCCTCAAGTTTGCTTACCGCATCCTGCGCAAACAACCCGCCGGCGGCGAAAACACGCTGCTGGCTGAAGGCGAAACCGTCCACGTCGTCTGCGACGATCAGCTCCAGCGCAAGCCCTTGCCCGAGCACTACGCCGATGCCCTGCGCACGCTCATGGCGCAGGGCGGATGACCGCTCGCTGCGGCGTCCCCAGGCCATCGTGGGCTCGCTCCGGTTTCTCCGGCATTCTCAGCCGCCGCCCAGCCATGGGCCTGCCCGGGCTTCTCGACCAAGCCCCCGCGCCTCGCCTGTCCCTACACTCACTAAGACGGAGGCTTCGCGCCCGCTGTTCAGATATTTTTGAACTGATCTGACAGCGTTACGGGAGAATTGGGCAGCGATAGGTGGGTGAACATGTTCAGTTTTTTGGGGTTTTACCGGTTTTCACGAAATCTTCAACATCGGCTACTCGTTCTTTGTAGTCTCTGCAATTTTCGTCGTAACACGACAGTCCTGAAATCGGCTCCCAGTGAAACACAATATGCAGGGGATGATTCAAACCTTCGGAACGTTGGGGTTCGGAAAGCTCGAGAATGCCGGCCGTAACAACGGCACCGAATTCTGTGAGGTGGAGATGAGTGCCCTTAAACACATCCCGGTAAACAACCCATCCGCAGATAGATGCGGACGGCCCGTAGATACTGACAGAGGATCGCGGGATGACTCCCGTTATCCCCTGGCTCTGTTGGCTGGAGTATAACTGCGACGTAATGCTGTCGGAACTCGTGAATCTGAGCCGCTCAGGCGCAGATTGGCCGATCTCATAGTGTATTCGCCTCCAAGCGCTGGGCGCCGGTGTGACGCCGATATTCTTCACATCTGCTTCAAAGAGCACTTGCTGCGAGACTGGATCGGTGTGGATATCACCCGGCGTGAAAACGAGCCAAGGCCTGTTTTGCAAATCAAAGAATTCTTCCCCCTGTGTGACCGCTGCAGCAGCCGAGCTAGCCGAATTGTTTTGTGCAACGGACTGGACCTTCATCTGCTCCAAGGTATCGCCGAATTGCTTCTGACTTTGCCTGAGAGCACAAGCGGCAATATCCGCGGATTTGGTCGCCGCTTCCGTGGCTATCCTCATCTGGCATGCCTGATAGGTTGCCACGGCACCATAGAAAATCGCTCCAAGAGCGGCAATCCAAGTCGCGGCTTTTATCGAATTCTGCACGCCGTAGCTACGATCATCTCGCTTGGCCTTGTCACCTTCCGTTGCCTGGCTCGCGGCAAAGACCTTTTCAGCGAATTTCATCCTGATTTCTTCGTTTTCATCGTTGCTAGCGCCTGCGGCGGATATGGCATCACTGTGTTGCTTGAGGCGCTCTTCAATTTTATTGATCTGATCTGGAATTGCGGGTACGTGACTAACTGCATCCGCTATTTGTCCCAGCCACTTTCTGTACTGCATGGCTCACCTCCAGAGGGGCGATAAAAGAGCATCTCTATGGATTGAAACACACCACGAGTTGAACGAACTGCCTAGTGTAGCCCACCAGAAGGTGGACATAGTTAGGTGACTGTCAGATAGGCGAAGAGGGGGGGGGAAATCCACAATCCTCGTTACCGCGGCATCTTCGGCAAGACGAAAGTCGTGCATTTACACGAAATTCAATCGATGAAATATGCGGCGGACTACCTTCGGCGAGACGGCGCACTGTCGCTTCGTCAGTTTCAAACGCGCATGCTATCCGATGGTAAGTTGCATTCTTCCCGCCCCGCACAAAAACAGCCAAAGGCCCCTCGACCCAGTGCGCTGCCGCGGGTGACAAAGTCACGCCAATCGCTCAGCGCACCACCACCGCCATCGCAAATCCGTCCAGCCCCTTCATGCCCACGGTCTGCAATGCCACCGCGCTCAATCGCGGATGCTTCGCCATCGCCGCCAGGCAGCGCCGCGTGCCGCGGATGTCGCCCGCCTTGCTCGCTCCGTCAATCACGGTTCCGTGACGCGCCACGTTGTCCACCACAATCAGGGTGCCGCGCCGCGCAAGCCTCAGCGCCCATTCCAGGTACTGCGGATTGTTCTCTTTATCCGCGTCAATGAAGATCAGATCGAACGGGCCCGCGCCCTCCGCCTTCAGCTTCGGCAGGCTCTCCAGCGCCGGCCCCACTCGAATCTCCACGCGCCGCAGCAATCCCGCGCGGCGCAGATTCGCCCGCGCTATCTCCGCATGCCGCGGCTCGTATTCGAGCGACACCACGCGCCCGCCCTTGGGCAGCGCCCGCGCCATCCAGATCGTCGAGTAGCCGCCCAGCAGCCCGATCTCCAGCACCCGACGCGCCTGCGTCATCTGGACCATGACCTGCAGAAACTTGCCCTGCAGCGGCGATACATCGATCGCCGGCAGACCCGCCGCGCGATTGGCCCTGATCGCGGCATTGAGTTCGGCGTCATGCGGAGCAAACAGCTTGCCGAAGTAGCTGTCGACCGCGTTCCAGAGCGATTGAGAGTCTTTTTTCATGGTGGTTGAGCCGGCGGCAAGTAGCCGTCATCAAACAGCGGACGGTGAAACATGGTGGATCGTTTGCGATTCGGAGCTTCCTGATTCCCGATCCCGAATCCCTGCTCTTCTCACTTCTCCCGCGCCACTACAAAATCCGGAACCCACAGCAGCGCCCGTTTGTACTCGGACTCCGCCATCGGCATCAGCGCCTGGCGCGACTGCTCCGCATAGCGATCCGCCGCCGCCATCGCATACTCCACCGAGCCGTTGCGCACCAGAATCTCGCGGATCTGTTGCCGGCTCACATTCTCAAAGCTCCGGTCGTCCAGCACCCGCCGGATCGCCTTCCGATCCGCCGCCGTCCCGTGGTCCGCCGCGTGTATCACCGCCAGCGTGGCCTTGCCCTCGCGCAGATCGCTCGCCACCGGCTTGCCCAGCACCTCTTCGCTGGCCGTCAAATCCAGCACATCGTCCACGATCTGGAACGCCAGTCCCACGGCGCGTCCAAAGTTCGCCAGCCGCGTCTCTTCTTCCTCGCTCGCGCCCGCCAGCACCGCGCTCAGCCGCATCGAAACTGAAAACAGGCATGCCGTCTTGCGGAAAATCAGATCGTAGTACTCCGCCTCCGACACCGACTTGCCCAGCTTCTGGATCTGCAGCAGCTCGCCCTCGACCATCTGCTGCGTCAGGCCGATCAGCAGGTCCAGAACCTTCAGGTTCCGCTCCTCCAGCGCCACCTTGAACGCCTGCATGTACAGCCAGTCGCCGGCCA
>JAJXXG010001008.1 GCA_021781255.1 Acidobacteriota bacterium | reverse complement strand
CTACCGCTGCGTCAACATCGCGCTCGTCAACGAACTCAAGCAGCTCTGCATGCGCATGGGCATAGACATACACGAAGTCATCGACGCCGCCAAAACCAAACCTTTCGGATTCCAGGCCTTCTACCCCGGCCCCGGCCTCGGCGGCCACTGCATTCCTATCGATCCGTTTTATCTCTCGTGGAAGGCCAAGCAGTTCGATTTCCGCACCCGCTTCATCGAGCTGGCCGGCGAGGTCAATACCGCCATGCCATACTTCGTCCTTGAGCAGGTCGCAGCAGGCCTCAACGAGCACTCCAAATCCATCAAGGGCTCGAACATTCTCGTGCTCGGCCTCGCCTACAAGCGCGACATCGACGACCTCCGCGAGTCGCCCTCGCTCACCATCATCGAGCTGCTGCGTGAAAAGGGCGCAACTGTCGCCTACAATGACCCCTACTTCCCCACCGTCGGTCATGGCCGCCACTACGCCCTCAACATGGCCAACACCCCGCTTGAAAACCTCGGCCAATACGATGCCGTCCTGATCGTGACCGACCACACCAGCTACGACTACAAAGCCATCGTCGAGCAGTCAAAGCTGGTGATCGACACGCGCAACGCCACAAAAGGAATCCATTCGCCGAAAATCGTCCATTGCTGAGAGCCACGGCTGTGTTCGCCGACACGACAGCCACGGGCCAAATCCTGTATCTTCGCTGTTTCGCCTATGATTTTTTTGCCCGCAACGCTGGCCGAGCCCCGAAGCTTTTCCCTCTGGGAAGAACTCCTGCTCGCCGCCCTGGCCTGCTCATCGGCTTTCCTGTTCTGGCGGCGCTTCAGCACAGTCCTCGATAAAATTCTCCATTCAAAAAACGATCCGGATTTCAGCCTCTTCCCAATCGGCAAGCGTGTCCGGGATTTCGTCTGGGAGGTCATGTGCCAGGCCAAGGTCATCCGGGAGCGTCCGTTGCCAGGCCTTGCGCATGCCTTTGTCTTCTGGGGTTTCTGCGCCTTCGTCCTCGTCACGCTCAATCACTTCGCAACCGGCTTTGGCCTCGGTTTTCTCAATCCCCAGGGGGCAATCGGACGTTGCTACTTCTACTTCGCGGCGGCCTTTGCGCTTGCCTGCGCCGTGGGAATTCTTGCCCTCTTCGTGCGCCGGTTTCTCTTCCGTCCCCGCTGGCTCGGCCAGAAGCTCTCCTATGAATCCGGCTTCATCGCCTTGCTCATCTTCGTCCTGATGGTCACCTATCTTGCCGCATTCTTTGTGGCAAACGCCAGCCCGGCAGTCACGGCGCTTTGGTGGATTCACACCCTGTCGCTTCTCATCTTCCTGCCCATCATTCCCCACACCAAACACCTCCACCTGGTGCTGAGTCCCGTCACGGTCTTCCTCTCGCGCGGAGGCTTCAGCCGCATTCCCCCGCTTGCAGGAGATGAAGACTTTGGCCTTGTAACCGGCAAGGACCTCACCCGGCTCGTAAGCCTCCAGGCATACTCCTGTGTGGAGTGCGGCCGCTGCACCGAGCATTGCCCCGCCGCCAATACAGGCAAGCTGCTGAATCCGAAAGAGATCATCCTCGGGTTGCGCAGCTACCTCAATGAATACGGTCCGGCATCCGATGAGCCCCTGCTTGGCAAGTACCTCTCTCAGGACGCCGTCTTCGAGTGCACCAGTTGCGGCGCATGCGAGTTCCAGTGCCCCGTAGGCATCGAGCACGTGCCCATCATCGTCGGCCTGCGGCGCGGCGCGGTCAACACCGGAGCGTGGGAGGACGATCACGGCGGCAAGCTCTTCCTCGCCCTGGAGCGCGGCTCGAATGCGCTGGGCATGAGCGCCGCCGAGCGCGACAAGTTTATCCAGAAACAGGCGCTGCCCGTCTTTGACGGCACCCAGGAATATTGCCTGTGGCTCGGCTGCATGGGCGGCTACGACCCCAAGGGCCGCGAAATCGTCGCCGACTTCGCCCGCGTAATGAACTACCTGGGTACGAGCTACGGCGTGCTGCGCAAAGAGAAGTGTACCGGCGACCCGGTCCGCCGGCTGGGCAATGACCTCGTCTTCCAGCAATTGGCCGAGGCGAATCTGGAAGCCCTCACGCAGAACAAGGTGAAAAAGATCGTCTCCATCTGCCCGCACTGCGTTCGAACGATTCAGGAAGACTGGAAGGAATACGGTACGCCGCCCGAAGTCGAACACCACAGCGAATTTCTGGCACGGCATCTCAGCCAACTGCCTCCCGTCCAAAGCCGGGGAAAAATCGTCTTCCATGACCCCTGCTACCTGGGCCGCTATCGCAACGTGTATGAAGAACCGCGCAAGGCGATCGAGCGCGCAGGAGTCCTGGTCGAGGCGCCGCATTCGCACGAGCGCAGCTTCTGCTGCGGAGCCGGAGGGGGCCTGGCCTTTTTGGGCGAGGAAACCGGAGAGCGCGTAAGCCATGTGCGGGCAAAAGAGCTGGCCGCGACAGGAGCAGCCACCGTGGGAACAGCCTGCCCCTTCTGCAACAGCATGTTTCGCGATGCGCTGGCCGGTGAGGGCGCAGGCGCGCCTCAGCTCCTGGATATCGCCCAGTTGACCGCGCGCAGCCTGCCGCCTGCTGATTCCGCGAGCGCCAGTTAAGATAATCGGGAGTCATACCTTATGAAAATCATTGTCGCAATCAAACAGGTGCCCGAGCGGGATGCGCAGGTGCGCATAAACGCCGCTGGCAAGTGGATTGAAGAAGCCGGCCTCCAGTGGGCCATGAACGAGTCCGACGCCTACGCGCTGGAGGAAGCTCTTCAACTCAAGGAGAAGAACGGCGGCGAGGTCGTAGTGATGAGCGCCGGACCGGAGCGCGTCGGTTCCACTATCCGGGAGGCGCTCGCCAAGGGAGCCGACCGGGCCATTCATATCGACTGCGACGATCTGGGCCAGCGCGACGCGCTGTCCGTCGCCCGGCTGCTGGCAGAGGCGATCAAGCCCGAAAGTCCCGACCTGGTCCTCACCGGCCTCCAATCCGACGATCTGGGCTACGGACAGACTGGCGTAATTCTCGCTGCATTGCTGGAGGTTCCGCATGCTTCCCTCCTCCTGCATGTGGAGAAAACCAGTACCGGACTCCACGTAAAGCGCGAATTGGAGGAGGGCTGGTTTCAAAATATTGAGCTGCCCACCCCGGCTGTCCTGACCATCCAGTCCGGCGGAAGCAAGCTGCGCTACGCCACCCTGATGGGCATCAAACGCGCCAAGACCAAGGAGGTGCGCCGCGTAACACCGGCGGATCTGGGCGTTCAGTCCTCGGCGGTCGTGGTTTTGGAGCGCCTCACCCAGCCAAAGAAGCAAAAATCCACGCAGATTCTGCCCGGAACGGCCAAAGAAGCAGCGGCGGCATTGGTGGAGAAACTCAAATTCGAGGTGCGCGTCCTATGAGCGGCGTCTGGGTTGTATTGGAGCATCGTGAAGGCCGCATCGGCCGCATCAGTTGGGAAGCGCTGGCGGCGGGGCAACGGCTGGCCGCACAGTTGAATCTGGCCGCCTGCGCCGTCCTCGTCGGTTCGCAAACCGAGCCACTGGCCGCTGAAGCTGCCGCAAGGGCAGGCGGCAAGGTGGTGCGTGCGGAGCATCCGCTGCTGGCCGCCTATACCGCCGACGGCTTCACCCTCGCGTTGGAGCAGCTTTTCAAGGCCGAGGCCCCGGACTATGTTGTGTTTCCGCACACCTACCAGGTGCGCGACTACGCCCCCGCGTTGGCTGCGCGGCTCGGCCAGGTGCTCATCGGCGACGTGACCGGCATCGGCGAAGGGCCCGTCTTCACCCGCCAATTGCTGCAAGGGCGGCTGAGCGGAGCCTATCGCCACACCGGCGGTGGATCCTGCTTCATCTCAGTGCAATCGGGAGCGTTCCGCGCGGAGGCAGCCGGGACTGGTACATCCGAAGTCTCAATCTTCACGCCGGTCATAGACGCCGCCCAGATCCGCACCAAACCAGGTGAGCCGTTCCGAGACTCAGCACAAACCGTTGACCTCGGCTCAGCGTCGCTCATCGTCAGCGTCGGCCGGGGCATCAAGGACGCGGAAAACCTCCCGCTCGTCCAGGAACTTGCCACGGCGCTTGGCGCGGAAATCGCCGCCTCCCGGCCCATCTGCGACAACGGCTGGCTGCCCATGGAGCGCCAGGTCGGCAGTTCCGGACAGACCGTCTCCCCAAAACTCTATGTGGCAGTCGGAATCTCCGGCGCCATCCAGCACCTTGTCGGCATGAAAGGCTCGCAGTGCGTCGTGGCCATTAACAAGGATCCCGACGCGCCCATCTTCGAGGTCGCCGACTATGGCATCGTCGGTGACTTGTTCGATGTGGTGCCCGCATTGACCGAGGCCGTGAAGGCCACAAAGCAGTAGCGCTTCAGCTCTTGCAGCGGGCCGGGGGGGCCGCCAGGGGCTATATGCTTCTCATTTGCGTCCAATGGGGTTGAGAAGCTATCGTACCGCAGTTGCAGCGCAAGGAACGCGCAGATGAGGGCAACCGGGATGTTTCTTCCTGAGACGTACCAGGCCGCGCTGTTTCTTATGCTTCTCAGCATGGTCTGCTGGGGTTCGTGGGCCAACACGCTCAAGCTCTGCCCTCGCTATCGCTTTCAGCACTTCTATTGGGACTACGCTTTCGGCCTATTTGCGGGCGCGCTGTTCTGGGGACTGACCACCGGCACGATGGGTCATGCAGAGCCCACCTTTGCTGCCGCCGTTTTGCATGCGCCGCCGGCAACCATCCTCTGGGCTGTCTGCGGTGGTGTCATATTCAATGTCGCCAATTTGCTGCTGGTGGCCGCGATCGACGTGGCCGGCCTCGCCGTTGCCTTCCCGGTGGGCATCGGGCTGGCGCTGGTCATTGGCGCAGTCTCCAGTTATCTCGTCAGCCCTGCGGGCAATCCTCTGCTGCTGTTTGGGGGGGTGGCGCTCGTTGTGGTGGCCATCGTGACCGATGCCGCCGCATATCGCAAGCGCGAGGGCTCAGCCCGCGCCGCCACGACGCGAGGCATCGTGCTCAGCCTCGTCGCAGGCGTGCTGATGGGCAGTTTTTACCCGCTGGTGGCGCACGCCATAAGCGCCAGGCCCGCCTCAGGACCCTATGCCATAGCCCTGTTCTTCGCGGTCGGGGTTCTGGTCTCAACGGTGCCTGCCAACCTGCTGCTGATGGCCCGGCCGCTGGATGGCAAGCCGCCCGTCGACGGCGCAGATTACTGGCATGCTCCACTGCGCTGGCATGTGGCGGGCTCGCTGGGCGGCACCGTCTGGTGCACCGGCGCAGTTTCCAACTTTGTGGCGTCGGGTGCGCACCTGGTAGGGCCCGCGGTTTCCTACTCCATCGGCCAGGGAGCCACCATGGTCTCGGCCTGCTGGGGAGTCTTTGTTTGGCATGAATTTGCCGGGGCGTCAAAGCAAGCCCGGCTCCTCCTGTTTCTGATGTTTGTCTTTTTTGCCCTGGGGCTTGGCGCAGTGGCGCTTGCCCCGCTTTACTGACATCGAGGTTACGACCATGGAAAGCGCGCACCGTAAACCAATCGTTGTTGTTGGCAGCATCAATATGGACCTGGTCACGCGGGCGCCGCAGATTCCGGTGCCCGGCCAGACCCTGATCGGCATTGACTTCACAACCACTCCCGGCGGCAAGGGCGCAAATCAGGCGGTAGGCGTCGCGCGGCTCGGTTATCCGGTACACATGGTCGGCATGGTCGGCGAGGATGTCTTTGGCCAGGCCCTGCTCGACAACCTGAAAACCGCGGGTGTGCACACTGAGGCGGTGGCGCGTGTCCCTGGGCCTTCCGGCGTTGCATCCATCGTGGTAGCCCCGGGCGGACACAACATCATCGTCGTGGTCTCCGGCGCAAACCACAAGGTCACCCCGGACTATGTCGACAAGCATGAGGCCCTGATCCGCTCCGCAGGCATGGTGCTGTGTCAGTTGGAATTGCCAATGGCGACGCTCTCCCACACATTTGCCCTTTGTGCAAAAGCAAGTGTCCCCGTGATGCTCGACCCCGGTCCGGCGTCTCCTCTTTCTGAAAAGATATGGCGTCAGGCTGCATGGTTCACTCCCAACGAGGTTGAGACGGACTTCTTCCTTGAGAGAAAACTGGAGCCTGAGACTGCTGCGCGGGAGTTGCTGGATAGAGGACTGAAGGGAGTTGCGCTGAAGCGTGGCTCTGAAGGAGTCTACGTTGCGGCGCCGGGCGGCAAGGCAGCCTGGGTACGGCCGTTCCCCGTGGAAGCCATTGATACGGTGGGCGCGGGAGACTGCTTCAACGCCGCATTCGGCGTCGCTCTGATGGAGGGACACGACCGGTGGGCGGCGGCGCGATTTGCCTCCGCGGCAGCAGCCGTGTCTGTCACCCGGCGAGGCGCGCAAGCCTCAATGCCTACACGGGCCGAGGTGGATGCGCTGCTGGCTGAGAATGCCTGATCAGTTCGCGAGTTCCTGCCGTCCTGGACCCGTCCCGAAACCAACCAGGAAAAGAGGAGAAGACCAGCCTGATGCTTCGCACAACCTGTCTTGGAATCCTGGCAGGCTCGCTTGCCCTGACTACAGCTGCGCAGGACACACAGTATCACCCGGAAGGCCAGCTGATTCCTGCGCCGCCATGCCTGAACCTGCACCACGCCTGGGAAACGCCGCTCTACCCGTGCGCTCCGCACATTCACCACCTGTGGATTGCCGATCTCGAGCACTGGCGCGCCGAGCGGCGCATCCGCATCGCCTACGATCCCGCACGCTATGAACTGCCGGCCCTGCGCTGGACGCAGTCCAGCTTTATCCAACCGCAGATGATGGTGCATGATCGCTATTTCTACGACCCCGTGGCCGGCCGCTACACTGTGGACCGCTATCTGGACGACCTGGAGGAGCGATACGGCGGCATTGACGCGGTGCTGGTGTGGGCGACCTATCCCAACATGGGCATCGACGACCGCAACCAGCTTGAAATGGTGCGCTCCATGCCCGGCGGCGTCGACGGCGTGCGCCGAATGGTCGCTGATTTTCACCGCCGCGGCGTGCGCGTGCTGTTTCCTATGATGATGTGGGATGAAGGCACTCACAAGCCACCGGAGGGCTGGCCGCAGGCCATCGCCGCGCTGATGAAGGAGATCGACGCCGATGGCGTGAACGGCGACACGCAGGACGGCGTACCGCTCGGGTTCTCACTGGCCGCGGAGAAGATTGGCCACCCGCTGGCCTTTGAGCCCGAGACCAGCCCGAGCGACGAAGCCCTGAGCTGGAACGTGATGACCTGGGGACAGTACGAGTTTCCCTTCATCCCCATGGTAGACCGCTTCAAGTGGCTCGAAACCCGCCACATGGTCAACATCAGCGACCGCTGGGCCAGGGACAAGACCGACGACCTGCAATATGCCTTTTACAACGGCGTAGGCTGGGAAAGCTGGGAGAACGTGTGGGGCATCTGGAACGGCATCAGCCCGCGCGATGCGGAGGCTACGCGGCGCGTTGCGGCTATCGAGCGCGGAATCGCGCCGTTCCTTGTGAGCCCGGACTGGGAACCGATGTATCCCATGCACAACTACGGCGTCTATGCCAGCCGCTGGCCGATTGGCCAGCAGACCGTGTGGACCATGGTGAACCGCACAGCCTACGACATCGCTGGGCGGCAGATGGATGTGCCGCTCACGCCGGGCATGCGCTACTTTGACCTCTATCATGGCGTAGAACTGAAGCCCGAGACTGGTGGAGCGGAACCCGTGTTGAGCTTCCCCATCGAGGCCCACGGCTTCGGCGCAATTCTCGCCACGCCCAGTGAGCCGGACCCTCCGATCAAGGCCCTGATGCAACGCATGGCAGCCATGACGGCGCAGCCGCTCGCGCACTTTTCCCACGACTGGACCGTGCTGCCGCAGCATATCGTCGAGGTTGCCCCGACCCAGACCGCCGCCGAGGCGCCGACTGACATGGTGCGCATTCCCGGTGGCGTTTTCACCTTCAAAGTGCGCGGCACTGAAATCGAAGGCGGTGCCGACCCAGGTGTTGATGTGCAATACCCATGGGAGGATTCGCCGCGCCGATTCCATGAACACTCGATGCAGATCAAGCCGTTCTTCATCGATAAATATCCGGTGACCAATGCCGAGTTCAAGCAGTTCCTTGACGCCACGCACTACGCACCGAGCGACGCAGGCAACTTCCTGCATGACTGGAAGAACGGAACGTATCCAGATGGCTGGGGCAACCGGCCCGTCACATGGGTCTCGCTGGAGGATGCGCAAGCCTATGCCAGATGGGCGGGCAAGCGCCTGCCCCACGAGTGGGAATGGCAACTGGCGGCGCAGGGCACAGACGGCCGCATGTATCCGTGGGGAAACCTGTGGAATGCGGGCTACGTACCCGCGCCGGACAAGAGCCGCTCCATGCGCGGACCCGACCCGGTGGATGCGCACCCGGATGGTGCAAGCCCCTACGGCGCGATGGACATGGTGGGCAACGTGTGGCAGTGGACGGACGAGTTCGCTGACGAGCACACCCGCGCGGCCATTGTACGCGGCGGCGAGTACTATCAGCCGCAAGGCTCCATCTGGTACTTTCCGCAGGCCTATCGCAACGACGAGCACAGCAAAGTTCTGCTGATGGCTCCCTCGTATGACCGCTCCGGCGGCGTTGGATTCCGTTGCGTGCGCGATGCGCAGTAGGCGGGCGGTCCGTTACCGCCGTGGTCAAACGCCCTGGACGACTTCATTCTCCAGTGTGCCGATCGGTTCGATGGTGATGCGAATGTGATCACCGCTGGCCAGCGTAAATGAACTGGGCGGAACGATGCCCGTGCCCGTCATCAGGAAGCATCCGCAGGGGAATGAATTTTCACGCAAGAGATATTCGACCAGCGTCTTCGGATCGCGCTTCAATTCCGTCAGGGCGACCGATCCTGAAAACTCGATCCGCCCGCGCCGCAGAATCTCGATCGCAATTTCTGTTGAGTGGGGCAGCGGTCCCTGGCTCACCAGGATTCCAGGGCCCAGCGCGCAACTGCCGTTGTAGACCTTAGCCTGCGGAAGGTAAAGCGGGTTCTCGCCTTCGATGTCGCGGGAGCTCATGTCGTTGCCGATGGTGTATCCCGTGATGCTGCCGCCGGGGCTCACCAGCAGCGTAAGTTCCGGCTCCGGCACGGACCAGTGCGCATCGGCGCGAATGCGCACTTTGCCGCCCGCGCCGACGGTTCGGCTGGCGGTGGACTTGAAAAACAGCTCCGGCCGCTCAGCCGAGTAGACACGATCGTAGAAGTCTCCTCCACCCGCGGCCTTTGACTCCTCCATGCGTGCGCCTCGACTGCGGTAATAGGTCACGCCCGCGGCCCACACCTCCTGCTGCCCTATCGGCGCCAGCAGCTCACCCGCATGAAAATCCTGCGATGGCTTATCGTTCGCGATGACCGCAGTCAGGAACTCCACAATGTTCTCCAGAGCAAGAAGCGCATCCCACGAGAGCCCGTCGATGCAATAGTATTGGCCTTCTTCTTCAACAAAACTGCCGGCAGTAGTGCGGTAGAGCTTCACGTCCGTCTGGCCTCCTGCTTCCGTTAACCATGGTAAATGCAGGAGGCGGCCATCCCGGCTGGAGCGCAAGAACCGAAGCTTCGCAACGGCCCTGCTTTACCCGCGCCAGGCGTCGAAATTCCCTGCCCTCACCGCGGCAGCCAGCGCCTCGATGTCCGGGGCCAGCACGCGATCCCGGTTCAGGTGCGGCACCACCTGGCGCACGGCTTTCCGGGCGCGCTCGAGTTCCTTGCCTGGCTTGAGCGGTTTGCGGAACTCGAGGGCCTGCGCAGCGCACATCAATTCAATGCCCACGATGCGCTCGGCGTGTTCCACAATCTGGCGCAGCTTGAGCGCTCCCGTCATGCCCATCGAAACGTGATCCTCCTTGCCGCCATCGGTCGGTATGCTGCCTGTGGACGAGGGATGCGACAGGACCTGGCACTCATTGATCAACGACGCCGCAACAATCTGCGCGATCATAAAGCCCGACGACAAACCAGGATCGGGAGAAAGAAACGCGGGAAGTCCTTCGTTGATATCCGGATTGAGCAGCCGGTCGATGCGCCGCTCCGTGATGCCGGCCAGATCGGTAAGCGCAATCGCAGCATAATCGAACGCATACGCCAGTGGCGCTCCATGGAAATTGCCGCCGGAAATGACCGCTTCGTGGCTTTTAACTTCGGATGAATCTGCTGGAAAAATGAGTGGATTGTCGGTCGCCGATCCGGCCTCGGTCTCCAGCACTCCCGCTACATGCGCGAGCACATCGCGCACCGCACCGTGTACCTGCGGCATGCAGCGCAGGCAATAGGCATCCTGCACCCGCGGATCGTGGTCACGATGGGACTCGCGAATCTCCGAGTCCGACAGGAGGCGGAGCAAGTGAGCAGCTGAGGCGATTTGCCCGGCGTGCGGGCGCGCCAGGTGAATACGCGAGTCAAAGGCGGCGGGCGTGCCCTTGAGCGCCTCCAGTGACATGGCCCCGGCCAGGTCGGCGAGCTCGACCACGCGGCGCGCGCGTGTCATGGCCAATGCACCAACGGCAGTCATGGCCTGTGTGCCGTTCAACAGCGCCAGGCCTTCCTTGGCGGCGAGCGGCAGCGGCTTGAGGCCGGCGCGGTGCAAGGCTTCGGCTCCGGCCATACGCGCGCCACGATAGAATGCTTCGCCCTCGCCAATCACCACCAGCGCCAGATGAGCCAGCGGGGCCAGATCGCCGCTTGCGCCCACAGAGCCCTTCTCTGGAATCACGGGATGGACACCGGCATTGAGCAGCGCCAAGAGCAACTCAAGCAGCGCGGGACGAACGCCGCTGAATCCCTTGGCCAGCACATTCGCGCGCAGCAGCAGCATGGCGCGGGACTCGGCCTCAGAAAGCGGCTGGCCTACTCCGCCGGCGTGGCTGCGCACCAGGTTGAATTGCAGTTCGGCCAGCTTCTCTGGCGGGATGCGCACGTCTGAGAGCTTGCCAAACCCGGTGTTGACGCCATAGACCGTCTGGCCCGCAGCCAGAATCTCTTCGATGATGGACCGGCTTTGAGCCGCTCTCGCCAATGCCGATGGCGCAATCGCCACAGGGCAGGCAGCCACCGCAACAGCTTCAATCGCATCAAGCGAAAGACGCTGGCCGTCAAGTACCACAGTTTCCATGTGCCCGATGTTAGGCCGGCAAGATGTTCCGGTCCATACCGATTGCGCGGCTGAAGTTGGCTATGGTGGCGAATTCGACTATCCTTGGCCATTATGGCCATGGATTCCACGGCTCTTCTCGACAGCTACGGAAGAAAGCTGCTCTATGAGTTGCAGGGCAATGCGCGCCTCAGCCTGGCGGAACTCGGGCGGCGCATCGGCCTCTCGCCCACCGCAACCGCCGAGCGCCTCAAGCAGATGGAAGAGGCCGGCATTCTCCACGGTTATACGGTAGAGATCGATCGCGAGGCGCTTGGCCTTGAAGTATTGGCGTTCATCCGCATGAATTGTGGAGGCCAGAACTACCACCGTCTGCTTGACTACATTCAGACACTGGAAGAGGTGCGCGAGTGCCACCACCTCACCGGCGGCGATGACCTGCTCCTGAAGGTGACCACCACCAACATGGCCGATCTTGAAGCGCTGATTGAGGCCCTTTTGCCCTACGGAAATCCGGTCACCAGCCTCGTTCTTTCGTCACCTATCGAACGGCGCAAATATGCGGTCACCGGCAAACTGACCACAGTAACAAGAAAACAATCCCGCCGCCGGTGATCCTTGCTGGACCCAGTGGACTTGCGCACACTGCACGTAATCGATTTAAAGTTGGAAGGCCTACCCTGCGCGGGCAGCATGGACGCGCACCGAGTTTGCCGAGCGTCAACCATCGAAAGCGAGATCTGACCGCATGCCACTTTCCCGCAGAGACTTTGCCAGACTGGGCGCGCTGGGCCTGGCAGTCCGCCTTGCTCCATCGCTCCACGCCCAGGCCACCGGACAGAAAACCGGCTACGCCATCATCGGTCTGGGCCGCATCGCAGGGCACTTCATGGCGGGTATTCGCAACACAACCAACTCGCAGGTCACCGCCCTCGTCAGCGGCCACCGCGACAAGGCGGAGCGCATCGCGGATCAGTACGGCGTGCCGCACAGCTCCATCTACAGTTACGAGGACTTCGACCGCATCGCTGAAAACAAGACCGTAGATGCCCTCTACGTCGCGCTGCCGAACTCCATGCACGCCGAGTACACCATCCGCGCCGCCAAGGCCGGCAAGCATGTGCTGTGCGAGAAGCCCATGTCCACCAGCGTGGCCGACGCCGAGGCGATGATTGCGGCCTGCAAGACGGCCAACGTCAGGCTGATGATTGCCTATCGCTGCCACTACGAGCCCACCAACCTGAAGGCGGTGCAACTCATTCGCGAAGGCGCCATCGGCCAGGTGCAGGCCATCGAGAGCGCATTCGGCTTCAACATCGCCGCGGGCGAATGGCGGCTGAACAGGAAACTGGCCGGCGGCGGGCCGCTCTTCGACGTCGGCATTTACTCGCTGAACGCCTGCCGCTACCTGACCGGCGAGGAGCCTGAACACATCTCCGCTTTCGCGTCGGTCATCGATCACGATGGCCGCTTCAACGAGGTGGAAGAAAATGTCGCTTGGACAATGAAGTTTCCTTCCGGCATCGTCGCCAGTTGCAGCACAACCTACGGCGCGCCGATGAATGGCTTCTTCAGCGTGCATGGGGCGAAAGGCACGCTGGAGGCTGACCCAGCCTTCAATTACGACGGCCTGCGGCTGGTCGGCGACTTCGGCGGAACGCATCTGGACGAGCCCAACCCGGCGCGCGATCCTTACCAGTTTCATGCGCAGGCTGAGCACTTCTCTCACTGCGTGCAAAACGGACTAGAACCAAAGACGCCCGGCGAGGAGGGCCTGCGCGACATGCAGTACATCACGCAGATTTATCGCTCAGCCGGCATCAGCATTTGAGGCGCAAGCACAATTGCCTACTGCAGACCCAGAATCCTTCGATTCTTTGCGCGGTCCGCGCCTGCGCCGGCAAAGTCGTCGAAAGCGCGGTCGGTCACGCGGATAATTCGGTCACGAATGAACGCTGCGCCCTCCGCAGCGCCGTCCTGGGGATGCTTCAGGCAGCACTCCCACTCCAGCACTGCCCAGCCGGGAAAGTCGTATTGCGCCATCTTGCTGAATATCTGATGGAAATCCACCTGGCCGTCACCCAGTGAGCGGAAGCGGCCAGGCCTGTCAATCCAATCCTGATAGCCGCCATAGACGCCCGCGCGTCCGCTGGGCCGGAACTCCGCATCCTTCACGTGAAAGGCGCGCACGCGGTCGTGGTAGAGGTCGAGGAATGCCAGATAATCCAACTGCTGCAGGACCATGTGGCTCGGGTCATAGAGAATGTTGGCGCGAGGATGACCCTGCACTTCAGCTAGAAATCGCTCGAAGGTGACGCCGTCATGCAAATCCTCGCCGGGGTGCAGTTCATAGCAGACATCCACGCCTGCTTCGTCGAACGTCTGCAAGATGGGAAGCCAGCGACGCGCCAGTTCCTTGAATGCCTCGTCAATCAATCCTGCGGGGCGCTGCGGCCACGGATAGAAAAACGGCCAGGCCAGCGCGCCGGAAAACGTAGCATGCGCTGTGAGGCCAAGCCTGTGGCTGGCTGCGGCAGCCCACTGCAACTGTTGCACCGCCCAGGCCTGACGCGCTTTGACGTCTCCCGCCAACTCCGGCGGCGCGAACCCCGAAAGCATCACATCATAGGATGAGTGGCTGGCGACGAGCTGGCCCTGCAGGTGCGTGGAAAGCTCGGTGAGCGCGAGGCCCGCTTCGTGGAGAGTGCCGAGGACTTCATCGCAATACTCCTGGCTCTCCGCAGCTCGCTTCAGGTTGAACAGGCGGCTGTCCCAGGTGGGAATCTGCACGCCTGCAAAGCCCAGCTTCGCCGCCCAGCCCGCCATTCCTTCAAGGCTGTTGAAGGGCGCTTTATCTCCGGCAAACTGGGCCAGAAAAATTCCCGGCCCTTTAATAGTCTTCATGGTCTCACTCCTGCAAAACGCACGCCCGACTTAGAACTCGACCCAACTTTTGCTGCGGCTGCTCTGGATGGCGCGGTCGATGAATCTCATGCCACGCACACCGGCAACAATGCCCGGCAATGTCTCTGGCATGGGAGCAGCGCTACCGCTCTTCCACGCAACAAGCGCATCGGCAAACTCACGATAGAGCACGGCAAACGCTTCGATATAGCCTTCCGGATGTCCGCCCGGCAATCGCGTAACGGCACGCGAGGCTTCGCTCAGGTACCGCCCGGCGGCGTGGCGAATCTCCTCCGGCCCGTCCAGCCATTTCAGCCGCAGGCGGTTCGGATCCTCCTGCCGCCAATCAAGCGAACCCGCCTCGCCATAAACGCGCAAGCGCAGCCCATTGCCCTCGCCCGCCGCCACCTGCGAAGCCAGCAGCGAGCCGCCTGCGCCATTGTCCAGGCGCAGGATTGCCGTACAGTCATCATCCAGTCGCCTGCCGGGAACCACGGACAGCAGCGATGCATTCAACTCCGTAACCTGCAGGCCGGTGACATATTCGAGCAGGTGGAACGCATGCACGCCGATGTCTCCGATGCAGCCGCCGGGACCGTTCAGCGCGGGATCGGAACGCCATGAAGCCTGCTTCTGACCGGTTGCCTCGACAGGCTGGCTCAGCCATCCCTGCAAGTACTCAACGGCGACCTTGCGAATCCGGCCCAACTGGCCGCTCGCGCAGATTGCACGCGCCTCCCGCACCAACGCATAGCCCGCATAGGTGTGCGTCAACCCGTAAGGCAGTCGCGACTCCGCCACTGCCTTCTCCAGGGCAATCGCTTCGGCATAGGTCGCCGTTGCAGGCTTGTCGCTCATCACAGGAAAGCCCGCGTTCAGGGCGGCTTCCGCCACTGGAAGGTGAAGATGATTCGGCGTCACAATCGCGACGAAGTCGATGGGGTCGGGCCGCAACAGCTCAGCAGCGATCATCTCCTGGTAATTCGCATAGGCCCGCGCAGGGTCGATCCGATACGCGGCGGCAGCGGCCCTGGAGCGCTCCGGCGACTGCGAGAAAGCCCCGGCGACGAACTCGATCCTGCCGTCCAGTTCAGCGGCCATCCTGTGAACCGGACCGATAAATGCTCCCGGCCCGCCGCCTACCATGCCCATCCTGAGCTTGCGCATTTCTGTCATGTTTCGATTCCTCACCCATATCGATCTGAGAAAGCCCCTAGCTTCCCGGAAGCGCGCGTCGCAATCCGGGCGCCAGTGTGCGCAACAACACCAGCGCAATCAAGTATGCGAACGCGGAATAAATAAACAGCGGAACATAACTCTGCGTTATTTGCAAAATATGCCCTGCGACTGCGGCAAATATGGCTCCGCCCAGCGCGCCCGCGACCTGTCCGAAGCTCACGACGGTTCCCACGCATTCAGCCGGGAACATATCGGAAGCCGTGGTGAAGATGTTGGCCGACCAGCCCTGATGCGCGCTCGCGGCGAGGCTGACCAGCGCGACTGCGCCCCACTCCGAGTGCAATCCGCCGGCAAACATGATGGGCAGGACAAGGCATGCGCAGGTCAGCATGGCGGCAAGGCGCGCAGGCTTCAGCGCCATTCCCAGCCGGGCAAATCCGCGCGGCAGCCAGCCGCCGAAGACGCTGCCGACCGCTGAGATGTTGTAGACCACAATCAGCGGCAAGCCGAGATGCCCCAGGTCCAGCTTGAAGCGCGTGCTGAAATAGGACGGCAGCCAGAATAGGAAGAACCACCAGACGGGGTCTGTGAGGAACTTGCCGAGCGCAAAGCCCCATGTCTGCCGGTAAGCCAGCAGTTTCCACCAGGCGCGCGCAGCGGGCGGAGTCACCACCGCGCCGCGGCTCCAGTCCATGGTTTCAGTTGGCTTGCGATACTTTACGGACCACCACACGATCCACATGGCGCTGAACACTCCTGTGGTCAGGAAGGCGGCGCGCCAGCCGAAGTGCAGTGCAACCCAGGGAACGATGGCTGGAGCCAAGATGGCTCCCATGTTTGCGCCGGAGTTGAAAATGCCCGTGGCCAGCGACCTTTCCCTGGGCGGAAACCACTCAGCCGTGGCCTTGATGGCGGCGGGAAAATTGCCGCTTTCGCCGAGGCCGAGAAAGAAGCGCGCCACTCCAAAGCCGAAGACCGATGTCACCAGCGCGTGGCCCATGGCGGCCAGACTCCAAATACCGGTGACGATGGGATAGCCTTTGCGGCAGCCAAGCTTGTCAACGAGCCGGCCAGCAAAAATCACGCCGAGAGCGTAAGCGATCTGGAAAGCATCCACGATGTAGCCATACTGAATCTCACTCATGCTGATGGAGGACTCAACGGTCGGCCAACCATGCAACAGCGGAACAAGATGTATGGTGCTCTGCGCGAGCACCGGCTTGAGTATGGCGATGACCTGCCGATCCATGTAGTTGATAGACGTGGCCACGAACAGCATCGCGCAGATTGTCCAGCGCCCCGGAAGCGCAGGCGGCTCGGCCAACAGTTCCGTCTGATCCACAGGGTCGCTCATGCGCTACCAGTCGCTCAAGGTGCCGTCGAGCTTGCGGTTTACGGGCAGATACGCCCGCTGATACGGATATTTCGCGGCAAGCGCTTCGTCCAGATCCACACCCAATCCCGGCGCATCGCCCGGATGCATGAAGCCCTCCTTGAAGAAGTAGTTGTGAGGAAAGACTGCGTCGGTTTCGTCTGTGTGGGGCATGTGTTCCTGAATGCCGAAGTTGTGAATCGCCGTGTCGAAGTGGAGCGCCGCGGCCATCGTCACCGGCGACAGGTCGGTGGCGCCATGAAAGCCGGTTCGCACGTGATACATCGCGGCAAAGTCGGCTGCTTTCTTGATGTGCGTGAGTCCGCCGGCATGCACAATCGTCATGCGCATATAGTCAATCCACTGATTGCGGATCAGATCGTGTGCGTCCCAAATTGAGTTGAAGACCTCGCCGACGGCAATGGGCGTGGTGGTGTGCTCGCGAATCACTTTGAAGCCTTCCTGGAACTCTGCCGGCGTCGGGTCTTCTATCCAGAACAGATGGAAGGGCTCAAGTTCCCTGCCCAGACGTCGCGCGCACCTGCGCAAAAAGTCGCGGCACATGGCGCAGATAGGGTTCGGTGGCCCACTCGTACTCTGAAGGCAACCCGCGCTCGGCGGGCTCGTAACGGCCCGTACCCTTGGAGACGCCATAGGTTGCTGAAAGGCCGGGAAAGCCGCTTTGCACGCGGATTGCCTTGTAGCCCATCTCGACGTGGCGCGCAACGTCCTCGATGGCGTGATCGATGTCCTTGCCGTTGGCGTGGGCGTATACCATTACGCCTTCGCGGCTCCTGCCGCCCAGCAGGTTGTAAACCGGCGTGTTGAGCGCTTTTCCTTTGATGTCCCACAGAGCCACGTCCACTGCGGCAATGGCAGACATGGTGACCGGCCCACGCCGCCAGTAGGGACCGCGATAGAGATATTGCCAGATGTCCTCGGTCTGGAACGGATCGCGGCCGATGATGCAGGGAATCACATGGTCCGTTAGATAGCTTGCCACGGCAAGCTCGCGGCCATTCAGCGTGCCGTCGCCCAGACCATAGATGCCCTCGTCGGTTTCGATTTTGAGCGTGACAAAGTTCCGGCCAGGCGAGGTGATGTTGACGTAAGCGTTCGTAATTTTCACGGCGGCAATGACTCCTTATGCGCAAACGATAGACAAAAGGCGCTACTGATTCACACCGCTGGCCATAAATCCACCATCGACGGCCAGGATCTCGCCGGTGATAAACGACGCACCCTCCGACGCAAGGAAGATGGCCGCGCCCGCAATTTCCTTTGCCTCTCCAAATCGGCGCATCGGCGTGCGCAGCAGCAGTTCGTCGCCCCGTGGCGTGCCCTGCACCAACTTTGCGTTGAGCGGCGTGGGGAAAACTCCGGGGGCGATGGCGTTTACATTTACGCCAGTCTGCGCCAGCTCAATGGCCAGCACTTGCGTGAGTGACGCCACCGCGGCCTTGCTGGCCGCGTAAGCGGCAACGCGGTAAAAGCCCACAAACGTGGTCAACGAGGCAAAGTTGATGATTCGCCCGTAGCCCTCGCGCACCATGGTCTTGCCGAAGATCTGGCATGCGCGCAGGGTGCCGGTCAGGTTGGTATCCATCACGCGCTCCCAATCCTCTTCCTCGGCCTCCAGCGTGGGAGCTTTGTGGGTGATGCCGGCGGCATTCACCAGAATATCCACCTTGCCAAACTCCCTGATCACCTGGTCATGGAGCGCCTGCAGGGAGGCCCGGTCTTGCACGTCGCTCGCCACGCGCAGCGCACGGCGGCCCATCGCCTCAATCTCCGCGGCTGTCTTCTCAACCTGTTCCATCCTGCGCGAGCTGGGCACAACAGAAGCACCTGCGCCGGCCAGACCCAATGACACCGCGTGACCCAGTCCGGTGGTGCCGCCGGTGACCACGGCAATTCTGCCGCTCAGATCGAACAGACTCCCGCTCATGCGTGCCTCCCTGCTGTTTGTCCCGACTTCGCCACTTTACAGGACGCGCTTGCCGGCAGTCATGCAACTTACCCCGCCCGCCCAGAAAAATCTATCATGTAAACGGATTTACCGACGGCCCGCATCCGCATGGCCAAGGCGCAATGCGATAGAGTGTCATTGAACGACCGACAAAGAGCATGGACCCGATTTCGATTCCCGATTCTACGCGCCGGTGGGACTGCCTCAGCGTGGGAGAAGTCATGCTGCGCCTCGACTCCGGCGAAAGCCGCATCCACACCGCGCGCCAACTTCAGGTGTGGGAAGGTGGCGGCGAATACAACGTGGCCCGCGGGCTGCGCCGCTGCTTTGGCCTGCGCACCGCCATCGCCACAGCGCTGGCCGACAACGCCGTCGGCCGCCTGGTGGAAGACCTGCTGCTGCAGGGCGGCGTGGATACTTCCCTGCTCAAGTGGGTTCCGTATGACGGCGTAGGTCGCACGGTTCGCAATGGACTCAACTTCACCGAGCGCGGCTTTGGCGCGCGCGCGGCGGCTGGCTGCTCTGACCGGGGCCACACCGCAATCAGCCAGGTGAAGCCCGGCGACTTTGACTGGGAGACGATCTTCGGCGCGTCCAATGGCGCGCGCTGGTTTCATACCGGCGGCATCTTCGCTGCGCTTTCAAGCTCAACAGCCGAAGTGGCCGCCGAAGCAATGGACGCGGCCCGCCGCCACGGCGCCCCGGTTTCCTTTGATCTGAATTATCGCGATTCACTCTGGAAATCCATCGGCGGCAAAGCGAAGGCGCAGGAGGTGAATCGCGCATTGGTCCGCAAGGTGGACCTGCTGCTGGGCAACGAAGAGGATTTCTCCGCCATGCTCGGCGTGGAGATCAAAGGCGTTGGCGAGGATTTTGCTGAATTGCCGGTTGCCGGATACGAGACGATGTTGCGCGAGGTGGCCGCCGCGTATCCCAACCTGAAGCTCGTCGCCAGCACGCTGCGCACGGCGCACACCGCGAGCCGAAACGCCTGGGGCGCGATCGCGCTCTATGAGGACAGGATTGTCCACGTGCCTCAGCGCGAAATTGAGATTCTGGACCGCGTGGGCGGAGGCGACAGCTTTGCCTCGGGACTGATTTACGGCCTGCTTGCCGCGAAGCCGATTGAGTGGGCCATGCAATGCGGCGTGGCGCACGGCGCGCTGGCCATGACCACGCCGGGCGACACCAGCATGGCCACTCTGGCTGAAGTCGAACGCGCCATCAAGGGCGGCTCCGCAAGGATCGCCCGGTGAGCAGTGGCGCATAATAGTCTGGGAATTGCGAGAGGAACGAAATGTCAGACGCCACAAGGGAAACCATTGAACTCGTCGGGCTGATTCCAGTTCTTCGGGCGCGCTCCGCCGCCGAGGCGCATGCGGTCGTCAGAGCGCTGATCGCCGGGGGCATCAACGTCGTGGAAGTCACCATGACGGTTCCCGGCGCGGTGGAACTGCTACGAGAGCTGAAGCGCGAATATGGCGACGATTTGCTGCTCGGCTCCGGCACCGTAACAACAGCCGAGCAGGCCGACGCAACCATTGATGCCGGCGCGGAGTTCGTCGTCAGCCCCAGCTTTCACACTGAAGTGGTGGCCGTAACGCGCGACTGCGGCAAGGTCTCGATACCCGGCGCGCTCACGCCGACCGAGGTCATTACCGCATGGCGTGCAGGCGCTGACTACGTGAAGATATTTCCCTGCTCAGCGGTGGGCGGAGCCAGCTACCTGAAGGCGCTGCTCGCGCCGTTTCCCGAGTTGAAGCTGATTCCCACCGGCGGTGTCACACTGCAGACTGCTGACAGCTTCCTTCGCGCCGGAGCACGCGCGCTGGGCATCGGCAGCGATCTGGTGAATCTGGCCGCCATCG
>JAJXXG010000940.1 GCA_021781255.1 Acidobacteriota bacterium | reverse complement strand
GCGCACAAGAACCGGATCGGGAACCGCTGGACTGCCCGCCGGAACGGTCGATCCATCGATGTGCGCCGTGGCGTAAGCGAATTTGCCGTCCGCATTGCACACCGTACATTTTTTTGCACACATTCATGCGATTCACACAACGTTTTTCAGGCAATGAGTGTCTAAGCTACGTGGCGCAGTTACCCATGTTAGCAGCCAGTCGATATTGGTGTGTCCAGCGCAGAAAAGGATGATTCCAAAGTAACTTCCTCCTGCACCGGTATCTGATACGCAGACGAATATTGGCATTGCTTTTGCGACATACTGAAACAGAGAACGACAACCCGACCGTAAAGGGGAACAAATGCCCTCAATGCGCGAAAGACGCACGTTCGCATTCGCTCTCGTCATTCTTGCTTTGCTGTCGCTTGCCTGCCCGCGCTGCCGGGCACAGGCTGCCCTGTTGATGGAACAGCCTTATGGCTTCTTTGGAACCGTCAATCCAACCGGGCACAACGCTGTTTACTTCGAGCGAATCTGCGCGGAGACCCCGGTCACGCTGCGACGCTGCCAGCCGGGCGAGATGGGAGCAGTCGTTTCACGCTATCAGGGATTGGCCGGCTACGACTGGCTTGCAATCCCACTCATTCCCTACCTCTATTCGGTGGAGAACGCCTCTGAGGTTCCTGCGCATGTGAATCGTGAAACGGTGCACGAGATCCGCGACCGCTACCACGAGACCCATTTGCTGAACCTCGGCCAGGATGTACCGCGCGGTAACTTTCTGCACGGCGGATGGACAGAACTGGTGGGCGTGGCCTACGAGCGCCGCATCTATGCCTACCGCTTTGAAACCACCGAGGAGCAGGATGACGCCTTCATCGCCCGGATGAACGACGCCGCCAATCGCTCCCACTTCCAACTGCTGTTTAACAACTGCGCGGACTTTGCGCGGGTTGCGCTGGACTTCTATTTCCCAGGCACATTCCGGCGCAGCATCTTTCCGGATGCGGGGATGACGACGCCCAAGCAGATTACATACAAGCTGATGCGATATGCGAAAAAGCACCCTGAGACGAAGTTGACGGTGTTTGAAATTCCCCAGATTCCCGGTTATCGCCGCATGAGCCGATCCAACAAGAGCATCGCGGAGTCGCTTGTAACAACGGGCTATGCGATTCCCCTGGTCGCGGTAAATCCCTATCTGGCGGGAGGCCTCTTTGTCGACTATCTCGTACGCGGGCGTTATCACCTGATCCCCAAGCATCCGCAGGTGCTGGGTCCGGAGAATCTGGGCGCATTGACAGCCAGTAACCCGCCCGTGCAGAATCCGGAGAATCCAGAGTTGGAAACGGCCGGAGCCATCGAAGGCGATTTGATGAACGCGACATTCGAGGAATCGACCAACCCGGGCATGAAGGAGATGGTGTCAGCGCATGAGTAAAGCCCCGCAGAGCCTGAAGAATCACGCCAAGTTCGATCCGACGTTTCACTTCTTTCTGGTTTTCGTTCTGACAATCAATTTTGCCATCGCTGTCGTTCAGGTGGTCCACCATCCGAGTCTTCCCTCTGCGTGGTTCCTGGCGCTTTCGATCGTCGCGTTTGTGGCGCTGTTCAAGCTTCGGCTGTATCCGCTAAAGGTGCAGGATCGCGTAATTCGCCTGGAAGAGCGGCTGCGTCTGCAGTCCCTTACGCCGATCGAGTGGCATACGCAGATTTATCGTCTGACCGAGGATCAATTGATTGGCCTGCGCTTCGCCAGCGACGACGAAGTCGTGGAGTTGGCCAAACAGGCGCTGGAGCACAATCTGAATCGCAAGCAGATCAAGGAACGCATCCGGAACTGGCGCGCCGACTACTGGCGCGTCTGAGCACATCTGCCACGGACAACACACTGCGCTGCCCATTCTGTGCCAGCGGCGAGACCGTCGTTAGAAAAACATTGCGCTCAACGTGAGCACCAGCAGCACCAGTCCAATGGCAATCGCCGTAAATCCAACGATTCGGGAGAACTTGATGAGCCAGTCCTCCGGCGCGCGGGCGACTTTCGACTCCAGTTTGCCCTCGACGGCGAGCCGTTCATACTCCTGCCTGCGCCTCTTCCTGAACTCCTCTTCGCTTTCCACCCCGGTAAAAATCACCATGTCCATAGGGAAACTGTCGGGACGCAGGTGGGTATTAACGAAGTGAATGGAAAAGATGAACAGGATGGCGAGCAGCCCTTCTTCCCCATGCACCACGAGCACTGCGTTCAAGGCCCAGCCAGGCAGGAAACGCGCGAAGAACGGGGCGAACCACATGGCGTAGCCTGAAAAGCCGATGACAACCATGCCCCAGAAGACGGCCCAGTAGTCGAACTTTTCCCAATAGGCATAGCGCTCGAACTGCGGCCTTGGCCCGAGGCCGAGAAACCAGCGGAAGTGCCCGAAAAGATCCTTCACATCTTTCCAGTTGGCCACCATTGATGTGGGTCCCCAGAAGATACCCTTCTCGCGGTGAACCAGGCCGCGCATCATCACAGTCTTGAAATGCATGAGGAAGGCCAGCGTCAGAATCAGTGCGCACAGTTTATGGAAGAAAATGATGGCGCCGAAACCGCCCACCTGTTGCGCGGACCACATTGCCCAGGGAGTGCTGCTGAAGCGCAACGGCAGTCCAGTTGCCGCGAGGCCCAGAAACGTGGTGAACAGGACGGCATGCAGTACACGCTGCCTGCGCGAGAAACGTAGAAAGAAACGCTCCTTGCGGCTGGCCTGCTCTGTTCTTTCACTCGCGACAGTGTCCACGTCAGGCATTCTTTCCTCCTTCTGACTTATTTTTCCTGACCTGCTCGTATCGTGAGCGAATCAGCCACAGCAGCGTATGAATCGCAAAAAACGTCAGCACACTAATCAGCAGGATATTCATGAACAAGCGGACAAGGTAAAGCGCGGGGCTCAACTTGAAGACATGCGCATTGGCATGGGGCTGATACTGCACAAACCGCGGGTTGGCTCCCAGATGGCACTTGCCGCAGGTTGTGACAAGGTTGGCCGGCGCAACTGGAGAGGCTGGGTCAGAAGCAGGCAGGACCTGATGCGCTCCATGACAATCCCAGCAACGCGCCGTTTCCACATAGCCGCCAAGGGCGCTCAACTGCGAGTGGAACGTGTCGCGGTAGGTGGTGAACTGCGCCTTGTGGCAGGATCCGCAGAAGGGCGCGGTCCGCATCTGGAACTCAGCGTCATTGGGTTTGAGGATCGAGTGCGTCGTGTGACAGTCGGTGCACACGGGCGCGGCGGCCTTGCCCGCCGCGAGCGCCTTGCCATGCACGCCATGCTCATATTGTGCGGCGATGCCCGCGTGGCAGCTTCCGCATGTTTTGGGAATGTTTGCTTTGAATGTCGAACTATCCGGATCCTTGTGGTTCAGGATGCGATGAGAACCGTGGCAACTTGTGCAGTTGGCGGCCACCAGCAGGCCATCGCGGGCAAGCGCCATGCCATGAATGGAATCCACGTAAGGCTGCGCGACATTGGGCAGGCCGTGCTTGCGCGCCACGCCATCCTTGCCGTGGCAGGTGCTGCAGGTGCGCGCAATGTTCAACGGGTAGGCGGCAGAGCGCACATCGGTGCGGGGAAAGATGGAGTGGGCATCTCCGTGGCAAGTGGTGCAGGGATGCTGCGCAGCCCGTGCATGCACGCTGCCTTCGAGGTCGGACTCCTGCCCCGTGTGGCAACTCTTGCACTGCACCGGAGCGACATGATCCGGGTGAGGATACGTCTTGATGTCAGCATGGCAATCACTGCACTTGAGGCTGCCGTGCACGCTGGCCTTGAAAATCTGCCCGTCGACGGCGATGCTGTGCCCCGAAGAATTCTGCATGCTCTTGTCGGCGTGGCAGGCGAGGCAGTCCGTCTGTGCTCGCAGCGCCACAGGAACCACGGCAAGCGCCAGCACGGCGACGCAGGCTGACATCATCGCGCCGCGGATTCCGGCAACGATTCGAATCAAGAACTCCACGACGGCGATGAAGACGGAATTCACTTCAGCGGCATCTGCTGAAAAAACCCGGCCTGTTGGAAATGCTGCCCGGCGTGCGAGCCCAGCAATAGAAGGCACAGTTTTTGTTGCGGCTTCAGGCATCCTGCCGTCTTCTTTCTCCATGAGCGCCGAGGTTCAATTCCCGCTCTCTCACGGCTTCCCTGCGGCTTGCGGCGCTGCTACGCGCAACAAATCCACATCGCAGGGGCTGCACATTGAAGAAAACGCTTCGACGAAATTTTCGCAGTGACTCGTATCACAAGGCATACATAATAAGCGCAGCGTCCTGCCTGCTCTTCAGCGGCGTGGATCACATGAGTCTGCGATTTTCCTTTGTATTTCATAGGCCGGCTGTGCGCCTGGCGATGCTTCACACGCAGCTTCAGGCCATCTCGCCAGCGTGATGGAGGTCACGCGGCGTGTGTGCCGATGGTCACTGTCGGCCACTCAGCTGTTGGCTGAAGAAGCGTGCATCAGCAGCGCAGCGAAGGCTCATCGAACTGCGCCGCCTAAATAATCTGCAAGCTTTCTGTGGAAAAACGCAAATAAAAAAAGGGGGGGAGGGGGGGTACTTAGCCTCTAGCCTTTAGCCGCTAGCTACCAGTTCCGAGCCGGGAGGGGGGGAGGGGGTCATCCACTTCCCTTTCCCGGACCATCTAATGCCGGACTCACAAGAACAGAGTGGAGCAACGATGAGACGCAGACGGTGGAATCTGTTCTGTAGCTCCATCACCATTAGAGCACAGGGCGGGAAATAATCTGCAATCGCGGGATATGAAACGCACACGGCGAGAAGGACGATTGCCTGGATGAAAGCTCTTCGATAGCCAGCGATGTGCACGTCTCTGCTCTCTTCCCGACAGCGCGCCGGACCGGCTCGGCGTATATGAGACTGGGCCCGGAGGTAAACGGCAAGACACGGATGCCAAACATGCGATGCCGGGGCAACCTGCGATGGCTGAAACGCTTGCAGAGCGAGCGCGCATTGCGGGCGCGGGCGCATGCACTCCCCGCGAAATGACTGTGTTAGCTTAGGTACGGGAGTCAAGCAGAATCGACATGTCTTC
>JAJXXG010000464.1 GCA_021781255.1 Acidobacteriota bacterium | reverse complement strand
GCGATGGGCGTGAGCGGGTTCTTGATTTCGTGAGCCACGCGCTGCGCCACTTCCTTCCATGCGGTCTGGCGCTGCGCGCGCAGCAGCTCGGATGTGTCCTCGACCACGAGCACGGTGCCGATCTTGCTCTGCGCCAGCTCGAGCCGCGCGCTGGTCACGGCAAGATGCATAACGCGGCCGCGCGCATGCAGCTCAATCTCAGCCGAGGCTGCGCCCATACGCTGTCCGCGGCGAATCACGCCGGCCAGGTCGTCGACGCAATCGGGAGGCAGCAGCGACTCGATTGGCTGGCCGCGCAGCCCGGCTTCGTCGTTCTGCCCCATCAGCACGGCAAATGCGCGATTGGCCTGGAGCACTTTGCCGGAGCCGTCCAGCGTAACCACGCCGCTGGGAATCGTTTCGACGATCGTCTCCAACTCGCGGCGGCGCTCCTCGATGGCGAGGTTGGCGGCGGTGAGCTGCGCGGACGAGCTCTCAGCCAGTTGGCGGCTGGCGTCAAGATCGGCCGCCATGTGGTTGAAGGAGCGCACCAGCTCGGCCATCTCGCCGGTGGTGACGAGCGCCACGCGATGCTCGTACTTGCCCGCCGCAATCTCGTCCATGGCGTCGGCCAGCGCCTCCACGGGCCGGGTAATCTGCTTTGACAGGAACAGGGCAAGCCACACGCTGGCAAAGAAGACGGCGACGGTGATGAGCAACAGCATCAGGAAGAACGTGGAGCGGATGCGGTTGCGCGAGCGAAAGAGATCCCAATACGCGGCGGCGCCGCCACGAATGCGCTGCGCTGTCTGGTTGAGGCCCTCGGGCATGGGCAGCGCCACCACCACCAGCTTGCCCGACGCGGTGGCCGCCATGCCCAGCGCATACTCCTGCCCTGCGACTTTCAGCACCGGCTCGCCGCTGCGCTGCGCCGTGGCCAGCAGGTTGGCGGAAAGCGGACCATGCAAGGGAATCTCGGACTCCTGCCCGCTTTCACTGAGCCAGGGCAACAGGCTCGCCTGCGTCGTCTCTGGCGGCGCCTGAAAGCCGGCCAGCATGTGCAGGTCCTTGCCATAGACCACGGCAAAGCCGCCGGCCAGCGTGATGCGGTGAGAGCCCAGTGCGCCCTGCAGCGCTGGAAAAGCCTGATCCAACGCGCCGGAGGAGGCAATGGACTCGGCCTCGACGCGGGCATTGTTGGTGACATACTGCGCCAGCTCCAGCACCACGCGGGTTGAATCCTCGCGCAGCTCAGACGTGTTGGGCGAGAACCAGCGGTCGATCGACCGGTTCATGAGCTGAAAGCTGAACAGGAACATGAAGACCGCGGGCGTGAGCGCGATGAGCACCGCGCCCAGCACCATCCGCGTGCGCAGCCGCGCGCCGAGGGCGCTGCTGCTCTGGTCTGCGTAGATTTTGAGGACGTTCCTGAGCAGCAGAATCAGCAGCATCAGCAGCAGCAGAAACACCAGCACCGTGAGGCTGGTGAAGACCAGCGTTTCGCCCGCGGTATCGGGATTGAGAAAGCTCACATTGGAGGTATTGAAAGCCTGGAGCGCGCCCAGCAAGGCAAAGACCACGAGCGCGCCCGCACCAAGCAGGACCACCAGACGCCGCCGCGCATCGCCTTTGAAAAGCATGCGGCGATTATAGTGCGGTGGCCGCACCGGACGGCCAGAGATTCAGGCGGCTCGCTGCGCTTTCGCATTCATGCAGCGCTAGGCCAGCACGCTTGCCGCGGCGGTCCAGGGGCGCTGCTGGCTTTCGGCCACGCCGCGATGCGTGAGCGTGCCGAGCCACGTGTTCAGCCCCTCCGCCAGCCCCGCATCCTGCTTGAGCGCCTCGCGCGCGCCAAGGTTCGCCAGCCGCAGCAGATACGGAAATGTCGAGTTGGTCAACGCCAGCGTTGATGTGTGCGGTACCGCGCCGGGCATGTTCGTCACGCAGTAGTGCACTACACCATCCACCACATAGCTCGGGTTGGAGTGCGAGGTGGGCCGCGCCGTCTCAACGCAGCCGCCCTGGTCAATGGCCACATCCACAATCACCGCGCCCTTCTTCATCTGCGCCACCATGGCGCGCGTAACGATTTTGGGAGCCGTGGCGCCGGGAATGAGCACGCCGCCGATGACGAGATCAGCCTCGCGCGTGGCCTGATTGATGTTGTAGCTGTTGGACGCCAGCGTGTGCAGACGGCCATTGAAGATGTCGTCCAGTTCGCGCAGGCGGTTCATGTTCACGTCAATCAGCGTGGTCTTGGCGCCGAAGCCCAGCGCGATGCGGGCGGCGTTGGTGCCCACGATGCCTCCGCCGATGATGGTGACATGGGCAGGCGGCACGCCGGGCACGCCGCCCAGCAGGATGCCGCGTCCGCCGCGTTCCTTTTCAAGATAGGTTGCACCGACCTGCACGCTCATGCGCCCCGCCACTTCGCTCATGGGCATAAGCAAGGGCAACATGCCGTGCCGGTCGCGCACAGTCTCATAAGCGATGCCGATGACCTTCTTCTCCAGCAGCTTGTTGGTCAGCTCAGGCAGGGGAGCAAGGTGCAGATAGGTGAACAGCACCAGCCCCTCGCGGAAGAAGACGTACTCCTTCTCGATGGGTTCCTTGACCTTGACCACCATTTCGGACTTGCCCCAGACGTAGCCGGGCTCGCCCACGATTTCAGCGCCCGCATCCTGGTATTCAGCGTCCGGAAAGCCGGATTGCACGCCGGCCTGGGTTTCAACCAGCACGGTGTGACCAGCCTCGACAAGCGCCTTTGCGCCAGCCGGAGTTACGCCGACGCGGGCTTCATTATCCTTAATCTCTCTGGGGACGCCGATGATCATGTGCTCTGCTCCTCTCGGGGGTTGGACGCGCCCGGGGGCCAAAGCAGCGGCCACGCCGTGGCTTGCAGTGGAGGGAGGACTGTTCCGGCGCGGCAGGATCGAGCGCTTCCAACTGCAGGCAATACTACGGCGCATTCTGCTTCCGATGTGTGCAAATTTCGTGGTAAAACTCCCGTATGGGAACGAAACGTGAACCAGACAACCACTTGTCGCAAGAAATATTCAAGGTGACGCCGGAAAGCGGTCTCGACGAACTGGATGCCGCCATTCTGCGCTACCTGGAGGGCCACGGGCGCGCCACCAACTATGAGGTGGGCGAGGCGGTCGGCCTGTCGGCGTCGGCAGCCTCGCGGCGCATCCAGGCGCTGGAGGCGGCAAAGGCCATTCGCGGCTATCGCGCCCTGATTGATGACCGGCTGCTGGGCAAGCGCATGACCGTCTATATCCGCATCACTCTGGAGCGCCAGTCGGCCGGCGTGCTGAGCGCGTTTGAGACCGCCGTGCGGCACTGCCACGAGATTGTGAGCTGCCACCTGATGGCCGGCCAGTATGACTACACGCTGGTGGCGCGCGTAAGCGACATCGACGACTACGGACGGCTGCACCAGACTGAGCTGTCGCGCCTGCCGGGCGTGATTCGGCTTGAAACCAGCTTTGCGCTCCGAGACGTGCTGGACGGCAGCAATGGGTAACGGAAGCCCGTGTACAGGAAGTAACTTCCGTGCCGGGCAGCCGCAGTTTCGAGTTGTCACCGCACGTGACGCATGGTCCAATTGGCTCAGGCTTGCGCAGGCTGCTGGAACTCAATCGGGAAAGGGCTCAGTGTGAATGGATGATTCTGGACGGCAATTTCCAGGCGGAGCCATGAGCGGGGCTAACCCGCACGACTCCTCGAACTCCGGACTCTACCGGTCCGCTCCTTCCGCGAGCAATGAATCAAGGCAGCCGGGAACTCCAAGGGGGAAGGCGAAGGGCGGGCTTCCACTGGCGCTGGCCGTGTTAGCGCTGCTGGCGCTGGCTGTGATCGTGGTGCTGGTGATGAGCCGGCCCAAGACGAAGACTGAAGCTGACAACCTGGGAGCTGCGGTCTCCCATGTCTCCGGGCTTGAAGGTCACCTGATTGCGCGATGGAACGGCCAGGCGGATTATCAACTCGTACTCAAGCCCGTGGACCCCACGGAAAGCGCCCAATTTGCTTACGCGGCCGCGAATCCTCCGGAGCCGCTCTACCTGAATGTACGGCTGCTGGACAGGTCAGGCTTTCAAATTTGCAGCAAGCAGGTTCTGTTCGCCTTTCATCCCGTAAAGGCAGCGCCTCCGCCCATCCCCGATGCCGGAATGCATGCAAAGAAGGCAGTGACCGACCGCGTTGCCCACGAACAGGCAGCGCAGAAGGCCCAGTTGCAAAGCATTCGGGCCCAGGAGGAGGCCAGAGAGCGCGGCAACGACATCTTCCAGAATGAGCTGGGCGAAGATGGAAGCATCGTGGCCCTCAATGCGCACGGCACGCTTCCCTGCACTGCGGAGCAGTACAAGCGCGTCGATTACTGGGACTTTGCCACGAACTTTCCCACGGTCGCAGAGCAGGACGCCCTGCTGCATCACGTCAAGGAGAAGCAGGCGAGAAAAGAGCTTGAAGCCCGCATGGCGGCGCGCCGCAAGAAAGGCACCCCGATGCTCTCAGCCTTCTACCAGGAGGGCCAGGATCGGGCCACGCGATACGACACGGCCGGCGGCGTGCTGGGAACAGCTGACGGCAAGAGCTTCTATATCGCCAAAGCAAGCGACCAGGCCGCCGCTGCAAGCTGGGCAGCCGAGTCTTCGCTGATCTACTACAAGTGTGACCAGCACGCCAACTGCGCGCTCAAGCACGCCGGCACAACAGCGGTGATTTACGGCAGACAGAATGAATAGACGCGCTGCGGAATGTCGGCTTTCAAATAACTCTGCATGAAAAAACGGGTAAGGTCACAACCAGGTGGCCTTACCCGTCACTACTCTCACATAACTGGAACTTACTCCGCGTTGTCGATCTGCGCGCGTTGCAGCTTGTCGGAGTAATCGAAGTACACCGCTTTCCACGTGGTGAAGAAGTCGATGGCGCCGAGGCCCTCGCGGTGTCCATTGCCCGTTTGCTTCACGCCGCCGAAGGGCAGGTGCACCTCCGCGCCGATGGTGGGCGCGTTGATGTAGGTGATGCCCGCCTCCAGATCGCGAATCGCAGCAAAAGCGCGGTTCACGTCCCTGGTGTAGAGAG
>JAJXXG010000239.1 GCA_021781255.1 Acidobacteriota bacterium | reverse complement strand
TGGATCGAAAACTTCTGATTGCGGATGCTGTAAAGGCGTCCGGCCGGCCGCTGGAGTCCTCGCTCACTTTAGGAGAAGATGGCCTGGCGCTGGCGCAAGCGATCGTCGAAGATCTCGTGCGCAACCTGAATGCACCTGCAGCCGTTGCCGCGCCCGAGACGGCTTTCGAGCCGCCAACGGAATACCTCGTGGTGACGCACGACAAGTTTGAGTTCCGCATCCCCGCGGTGGACTACCTGTTCAATGAAAACGATGTCTGGGTGCGCGTGCTGGATGGAGTGGCGCGGGTCGGCATCTCCGACTACATGCAGCAGAGTCTGACCGACATCAATTTCTTTGATCCACCCAAAACGGGTGAATCGGTGGAGCAGTTCGGGGAGTTGGGCAGCCTCGAATCGTCGAAAGCCGTGTTTGAAATCATTGCGCCGGCCGGCGGCACGGTTGTGGCCGTGAATCCCTCAGTCATCGCCAACCCTGGACTCATCAACGAAGACCCATACGGCAGTGGATGGCTTGTCGAACTAAAGCTGACGAATTGGCCGCAAGATGTCGAACTCCTTCAGGACGGCGCGGCCTATGCGGAGATAGTGACGCGTAAGGCGGAAGAGGCATGAGAGGGCGAGTCAAATGAGACGTGAACTTAGGGAAGCCGATGTGCTGGTGATTCTGTGCAGCGGGATCGGCAAAGTGCGGCTCCGCAATGATGCTGGTGAGGCGGGCTCGAGAGTGGCCGCGCCGAACCATTCGCACTTGGCAGCGCCGAGGTGTTTTTTATGAATTTGGTCGTTGCTTTTCCAGCGCGCAGCGAGTTCGAAAGAGCAAGGTCACGCTTGGACTCCATGCGGCTGTCCTATGAGCTGCTCTCTCCCGACCCAGGTTATTCACTTGTGGGTATACCGGCCCTCATTTGCGATTCGCAGCGGCTTGCTGCCATCCAAAGTGATACCGAATCCCTGATTACCGTTTCCGGATGGGTGGATCTCAGGCCTGCCACAATCGCTGTCCCGCAAAGCCCGCCTGAGGAATTCCAGGAAGACGTTCTTGGGAAAGTAGCCATTATGTTTCTCGGCCCATGCGTGGCCGATGAAACCCGAATACGGCTGATCGCGCACATCTCAGGCGATCTCTCCGCGGTGTTGCCCTATCTGAATACTGAGATTCCTGCCGCGTCTTTCAATGCACAATCTCCCTCGCTGACGTTCTACGACAAGCACCGGCTCATCACGCTCTATCCTGGCCGTATCGCCATCGGAAAGGCAGAAGACTTGGTTGACGGCTGGCGCACGCTGGAATCTCTGCGGGTGCTGGCAAATACCGTGTGGGCGCGGCGTGAATCCATTTTGCCAACCTACAAAATGAGGGCGCGACCGTCGGCTGTCGAAATCTACAAACGTCTGCCTCGCACCAATTGCAAGATGTGCGGAGAGCAAACCTGTTTGGCTCTCGCAGGCCGGTTGTGGCGGGGAGAGGCAGCGCCATCCCAGTGCCAGCCTGCCTTCTCCTCTGAATATGCCCACCTTCGTGGCGCCTTGATCGAGATTTGCAGAAGCCTGGGTGTCGTCGAGGCTGAAATGGGTGGGAATGGCTGAAGATAATTGGGGCGCGAGGCGTACGGCGGTCATTACGAAAAGCAGCGCAAGGTGGAGAAAACTACGCTGGTTGGATGGTTATGCAGGCGGACGGCCTTAAGCGCCGAGGGAGGAGTGAAAGGAAGGGAAATGAAGAACGAATCTGCTGAGAATCCTGTGCTGGTTATCCCGTGCAGCGGGATCGGCAAGGTGCACGGCCTGATTGGACGAGAAGCAACCTACTTGGTGACGGATGAGTTGGCCCCTGAAAAGACCGCCACGCTCTGCCTTGCCCTATTGGTGAAAGGCGACTCTGAAGCCGTGAATGCGGTGCGAACCCATGTCTGCATCACCATTGACGGATGCGCCAAGGCTTGTGCACAGAAGAACGTACAAATTGCGGGCGGGCGGGTTACTAAGGCTTTTCAGGCCGCCGAGGCCTTCAGGGACTTTCGTGGCGCAAAACCCGGAAACGCAACCGCATTGACGGAAGAAGGATGGACCATTACGCGCCATATCGCCGAGGCCGTGGTATGCGAAGCGGCGCGCCTGCGCGGCGATGAGGAGGCTGCTCGATGAGCGTGACAGCGACCAAGGTTGGCATTATCTCGTGCAGCGGCGAAGCGATTCCGGAAGGGACGATTTCACGGTTGGCAACACGTCGGGTACTCGAATTGCTTCGTCCCGATGTGACCGTGACCCTCTGCCTGCCGTTGTTCCTGGCCGGCAATGATGGCGAGCGCAACTTTGCCCGGACCCATCCGACGATTACCGTTGACGGTTGCGCAAAGCAATGTGCCAGGTGGGGCACCGAGCAGCACAGCGGTCCGGTCAGCGGCGCCATCGTCGTCTCCGAAATATTGGGGACGGCAAGCGAAGGGTGTCACTGCTCTTCACGCGATCTCTCCGAGAAAGACACGGCAGCCGTCTGGACCGTGGCGGAGCGTATCGCCGCCGAAGTGGATACCGTCCTTGCCGCTTCAGTTCCGCACCAAGCCTCGGACGCAGAAAGCCCGAAAGCCAGTTGCGGCTGCTCCAGTCTTTTACCTTGCGACGCGATCACGACCAACGGTGCGCATTGTACGGTTCGCACTGGCAACCAAGGTCATTGGTGACGCGGAGCCGGTTTTCGAGGCGCTCGAAAACTCATAGCGCAAGCGATGTACGAGCCCGGAGCAGAACCATGATGCAGTCAGGTGGAGTGAAATGAAACTGTTCTTAACGAAGAGAGACTCTTGCGGTCCATCGGGAGGGAATAACGTCATTCCCTTCGGGTGCCTGCCCTCGGTGCTTCCAGCCACCCTGCTGGTGATCTTATGGGGCGTAACACCCGCTGTGGCGCAGCCGGCCAGTGAGGATCTCGAGACCGCCTATCAGCAGGCGGCCGGTTCCTCACCGCTCATTGCACAGGCCCGCGCCCATCTGGACGCGGATCTGGCGGGTAAACCTCTGGCGCGTTCTGAGCTGCTTCCCCATCTCAACGCGGCTGCCAGTGGGGGAATGAACACTGGGCATATTACCGGTTTCGGTACTCATACAATTTCCACCGGTTATCACTCCGACGTCTTCAGCGCCAGCCTGACAGAATCCCTCTTCGATGGCCAGAGCCTCATCTCCATGAAGCAGGCCGACAGCCGGATTCAGGCCAGTGAAGCGGCCTTGGCGTATGCGCAACAGGTTGTCGCCCTTGAAGTCATGCAAGCGTACTTCGGTGTACTGCAGGCACAAGCCAACGAGCGGGTCGCGCAGCAGGAGGTTGAGCTGCTCGAGAGCATCCACGAACAGGCAAATGCCAGCCTGAAAGTCGGAACCGGAGACATCATTACCGTCCAGGAGGCGCAGGCGCAATTAGATGCTGCCAACGCCGATCTGATCGCGGCAAGGAATGCGGTCGCGGTAGCGAAGAACCAGCTGGAACGTCTCACGCATCATCCCATCGGGACGCTGCAGGACATAACGACTCTGCAGGCAATCGGTCCCCAGCCGGACCAGGTGGACGCCTGGGTCGCTTCCGCACTTAAGAACCAGCCGCTCCTGCTACAGGCCAGGGCCACACTGCATGTTTCCGAGCAGCAGGTCCAGTTTGCCGAGCGAGCGCGCTGGCCAACACTCACCCTGAGCGGAGTCGGACAGCATGCGGCCGGCGCCGTGATACCGCCGGTCGCTATTGACCAGGTGGGCGCTTCCCTCAATCTTCAGATTCCGATCTTTGAGGGTGGACACACACGCGCAGGCATTCACCAGGCCCAGGCGCTCGCACGTGAGAACAGGGAAAGTGTCGCTAACATGCAGGACCAGATCAAACTGGATACGCAAACCGCATTTCTTGATCTTGAGAACAGTGTTGCCCAGTACCAGGCCGCTCAGCAGTCGGTCACCTCCGCCAAGGTGTCTCTCGACGGCACACGCAAGGGTTACGAGATCGGGAGCCGGTCGATCATCGATTTGCTGACGGCGACGAGCAACTACGCAGCGGCGCAACGCAATTACTATCTGGCTCTCTATGAGCAACTGGTAGCGCGAACACAGCTCAAGGCGGCAGCGGGGGTGTTGACGCCCCTGGATATTGAGGACATCAATTCTCTTCTTAACGGCAATGCCGCCAATTGAAAAGGAACGCGGGTTGATAGGGAGATTTTTCATGATTTCGGTCAGAAAACGCATTTCGATTTTGACAATTGTGATCCTTCTTGTTGCGGGTTTCCTTGTTTGGCGAAGGCTGCAGCAGAAGAGCGTTGACAGCGGCAGCGTCACCATCTACGGCAACATCGACATCCGCCAGGTGCAGATCGCCTTTAATGACAGCGAGCGAATTGACAAGCTGCTGGTTGACGAAGGCAGTGTGGTCCATGCCGGGCAGCTCATCGGCCAACTCGTTCAGCAGCGCTTTTCCGATGCTGTGGCGCAAGGTCGATCGCTCAGCGCCGCGCAACAGCAGGTCGTGGCACGGATGCACGCCGGAAGCCGTCCCGAAGAGATTGCAGAGGCGCGCGCCGATGTTGCCGCGGCAGAAGCCAATGTAGCCGCCGCCGAGGCCAACGTAAAGAACGCCGAACTGCTCTATCACCGCCAGCAAACGCTCGCCGGGCAGCAATACGTTTCCCTGCAGATTCGGGATGATGCCGAACGCGCCTATCTCGCGCAGAAGGCCGATCTTGCCGCGAAAGAGCAGATCCTTCGAGCCAGACAGCAAGTCCTGCAACTCGCCGTGATCGGCCCTCGTAAAGAGGACATTGCAGCGGCGGAGGCGACTCTTCAGGCCGACCAGGCAGCGCTGGCTCTCGCACAAAAGCAACTGGCCGATACGCAGCTTTACGCCCCTGCGGAGGGCGTCATTCAGAACAGGATTTTGGAGCCCGGGGATATGGCCACTCCCCAAACGCCGGTCTTTACTCTGGCCCTGGACAATCCCCTCTGGGTCCGCGCCTATCTGCCGGAACCGCAGTTGGGCAAGGTCGCTCTCGGCATGCGCGCATGGATTGAAGTGGACAGTTTTCCCGGCCA
>JAJXXG010000550.1 GCA_021781255.1 Acidobacteriota bacterium | reverse complement strand
GGCAGTGACGGCTGCATAGCGCGGATGTTCGCCAGCCGCATCAGCGAGTCCTCTCGCCCGCTGCCCGTTCCTCCTTGCCAATCCATCAGGAGCAGATCGGTATTGCCCTGTTCCTGCAGACGAGCAGCGAATTCCGTGGCCGTCGCGTACAGATTGACCTGGAATCGGTCGGAGAGAATCCGGTGCACGTAATCGAGGAGCATCGGGTTTGGACCCAACGCGGCAATCTGAGGCGAAGTTCCTGCTGGTGTTTTTATAGTCATCTGAGTGGACTACTTTGTACCCAAGCCCAGTCCAATCCTTCTCGATGGCTACCAGCCCGGATATGCACATGTTGCGCGACAGGCCGGAGCCACAAATCGGGTTCGACTGCAGGAAAAAAGGAAAATCTTTTCCCCTGCCGATCTTGACCTTCCAGGCAATCTCCCCGGAAATTACGGAGAGATTGGGCACTTGGGGGTGAAAAAATCGTACCATCGAATGTGGCAATTTGTTCACTTATTGCGCAATCTTTTTCATAAAAAGATGAGGAAAGTAATAGTTACCCTTACCAAAACTGCCCTCCGGAAGCCGACAAAATCCATTTATGGTTCGAAAGTACACAATATTAGTTACTTCCATAGAAATACTTGATTACTTTAACGTGATTAAGAGCGTGAAGGCAATCAGGCCTGGTTCGGCATTAAAATTGCTAGTCTATAGTCGCCCTCCCTGTTTCAACTTCCTCAATGGAGCTCGAATTTAATGCCTGTGGCATCCGCAAACGAAACCATCGATCCCCGCGAATTACCACCGGATGAAGTGTTTTTCGGGCGATCGGCAAAGATGGTGGTTGCCCGCGAAAAACTGGAGCGCGTAGCCGGTACGGATGTCCCCGTCCTGATTCAAGGAGAGAGCGGCACGGGCAAGGAGATCATGGCCAAGATGCTCCACGTCCGCTCGTTGCGCGCGAACTGTCCATTCGTGAAGGTGACCTGCCCGGCGATTCCGTTGCCGCTGATCGAGTCTGAGCTCTTTGGCTATGAAAAGGGAGCATTTACCGGCGCGCATACCACAAAACGCGGCCGGGTTGAGCTGGCGCACGAGGGCACGCTCTTTCTGGACGAGGTGGGGAGCCTGGACATCTCGGTTCAGGCCAAGCTGCTGCAGCTTTTGCAGGACGGCTACTTCATGCGTGTCGGCGCCCAGGACTCCAGGCAGGTGAACACCCGGCTGGTAACCGCGGCCCGCGGCGACTTGCGCCTGCAGGTGGATGAGGGCACTTTTCGGCTGGATTTCTTCTTCCGCATCAATGCCGTCACCATCGATCTGCCAGCCCTGCGTCAGCGCGCGGGGGATTTGCCCATGCTGGTGGCTTACTTTTTCGAGGTTCACTCCAAGGCTTTGCGTCAGAACGTCAAGCCGCTCTCCCGCGAGATGATGCGCGTCATGGAGCGCTACCACTGGCCGGGGAACATCCGGCAGTTGGAGAACATGGTTCGCAATTATGTGCTGATCGGCAGCGAGGACTCCCTGATTGCGGAGATGGCTCCTTCGGCACACGCGCGCCTGACGACGGAGATTGATCTGGCAGCGCCGGTATCGCTCAAAGAAATCACGCGGGCGGCCACGCAGGATCTGGAAAGGGAGATTATCCTGCGCGTCCTCCAGGCAAACGGCTGGAATCGCTCAAAGACAGCAAAGTGGCTCAAGATCAGCTATCGGTCGTTGCTCTACAAGCTGCAGGATTTTCAAATCGGCTCCGCGGATGGGAAGGGCCAGATGACAAAGCATTTGCCCGCTCAACCGTATCTCAATCGTTCCAATGAGCTGGTCGATCCGATGCCGGAAGTGACTGACATCGCCGCTAAGTCCAAGGCGAGCGCCCACGTTCACTAGCGTTGCCGGACCGCGGGCCATGCGGTGAATCGCCATGAAGCCTGCCGATCCCGGTCAGTGCGCGGATCATTCTGTGGCGCGATCTCCGGCCAGCGATTCGAAGACCTGCATCAGTTCCGATGCTGGAGCATCCCAGCTGCGGCTGTTGTGTGCGGAGAGATCGGTGGCGTTCCAGGGGCGATCGAGAACTGCGCCCAGCGACTGCGCCAGAGAAGCTGAATCCTGCGGCGGAACAAGGCTCCCGCACGCTTCGCTGACGATCTCGGGAATACCCCCGACGCGGGTGGCTACGACGGGCCGGCCACAAGCCAGCGCTTCAAGAACCACATTGGGACAGCCTTCCATGTAGCTGGGAAGGGTGAAGACATCGGCCGCGGTCATCCAGGCTGCGACCTCGTCGAAAGCGCATCCGGGAATGAGATGGACGCAGCTTCCGGCTTCGCAGTTTCGGATTGTCTCTTCAACAGCCGGGCGGTCGGGACCGCGACCCACGAGATAACAGTGCAGGCGCGGCCGCCGGTGGTGCAGTTCCGCGGCCGCCTGTACCAGTTCGCGAAGGCCTTTTTTCAGATCCATACGCCCGACGTAGACGACTACCTCGAAATTCGGGTCGATGCCCAGCCGTTCCCGTGCCTGGGCGCGGTCCGCGGGATGAAAAACGCGCAGATCGCAGCCGTTGAGAATTGCCCTGCTTTTGCCGGCAGGAGCGCCAAGGGCCACAGCCGTTCGGCGCAGATCTTCGCAGACTGTTACCAGGCCGTCTGACTGGCGCAATACGGTCCGCGTATGGCGCAACGTGATCCGGTCCCCGATCCGATTCAGATCGGAGCCAATGCTCATTGTTGCGGCGGGCACGCCCAGCGACCGCGCAATCTTGAGCGCCGCAAAACCCTCCGGATAAAGGAAGCAGCCAAAGACCAGATCGGGGCCGAAGGCACGCACATGAGGCAAAAGTGTACGTGCAGCCATCCAGCCGTTCAATGGTCTTGAAATCAGCGGCAGCGCAGGATAGCTGAAGTAACTTACATTCACCTCCGGCGGCCGAAAACCGGGGTCCAACTGGCTATAGGTTCGGCTGCGAGGCTGAAAAATCCTGGGATAGGCGGCGTTGGGATAGAAGACCCGAACATCGGCACGGCGCGAGACGATGCGCAGTGTCTCGTAGAGCGAGCGGCCCTGCGCGGGCTCGCCCGAGCTTGGAAAATACCGCGTGACGACGGCAATCTTGAGCAAAGACGGTCTCCTTGCCTCATCCCGCCTTTTAGGATGAAGCCTGGCTTGTCCACTGCGCGGCCGAACGTTTGAGACCCTCGACGGCTCCCACGCGTGGTTGCCACTGGAGGCGATCGCGGGCTGCCGACTGATCGAAACCGCTCAGCGGCCGCAGAGAACGTATGCGATATCTGGACAGAGGAACACCGCGTTTGAGCAGTTTTCCCAGAATCTCGATGCCGACTGCAGCCGTCATGAGGATAGGAACGGGCACGTAGTTCGCTTTTACCTTGAGTCCGGCACCTTCGACCTGGCGAATGAAATCACGTTGTGTGACCGCGGCAGGATCTACAAGAACGATCGGTCTGTCACCGCAGTCAGGGGACGAAGCGGCCTGCAGCAGGGCATCGACCACGTCGTCCACATAGACCAGAGGGAGCAAACAGGAACCGCTGCCGGCGACGATCCAGCGGCCAAACATGGCAAAGCTGCCGGCCGGACTGGTGGGTTTAGCCTCAGGGCCAAAGATGACGCCGGGCCGGATGACACAGGCCGAAAGGCCTCGTTCCTTGGCTGCCGCAAGCACCAACTGCTCCGCTTGCAGCTTGGTCTGCGTGTAGGCGCCGCGCAACTCCGGATGCGGCTCGAGGGGCCAGTTTTCATTGACCGGGCCGGAGTGATTTCCCGCGTGGTCGAGAACGCTGATGGAACTGACGTGGACCAGGCGGCGGACGCCGGATTTGAGGCACGCTTCGATGATGTTTCCGGTTCCCACGACCGTGCCCCGCTGAAAGTCCGCGGCACTGCCTTTCATAGCCGCGCCAACGTGAAAGACTGTCGTAACGCCCGAGACGAGGGTATCGACATACTCGGGATCGCCCAGATCGCCGGCAACGTAATCGACTCCCGGGATCGGAGCGGCCGGAGTCCGGTGCACACCCGCGCGCACGCTTGCACCTTGCTCGACCAGCCTGCGCAGGAGCGCCCCGCCAAGAAACCCGCCCGCGCCGGTGACGAGAAACTCAGCAGGCGGACGTGGCTGCAATTGCGCCTGCCGCAGAAGATCGCGCCGGCGGTCGGCCTCAGTACATGCGGCGGACATCACTTGGACCAGGCGCATACCCTCTTCCGCAGTGACCGGCATGGGCGCGTTCTTCTCGATCGCGGCATAGAACTCGCGCACATTGACGTGAATTCCAGGCGCGCCAGGAAGCCGCTTGGTAAGAAAACGCAGAACGTTGAGCGGCACCTGAACCGTAGCTGCCGCGCCGTTGCGGACCGCACAGATTACAGGAGAAGCAAACTTGGGGCCCGGAAGCAGATTGGTGACGTAGCAGGTTTGCAGCAGGCAGTCGATCTGCATTACGCCCCGCGTGCCGTGCACAATAATCTGGCTGCGGACCGGGCGGACATTCCAGGAGAGATAAAGACGGGCCGGGCCGCGCTCGCACTCCGCGGTCGCCGTCCACTCGTCGAAGACAAGATTGGGATCGAGGCCGACCGAGCGAAACGCAATCTCCGCGGAACGCACCGGTCCCAGAAACGCCTCGGCGATTGCCATGCCATGCACACCGAGATCCTGAAACGGATAGGAGCCTTTGCGGTAGTGCGGCGGCAGCTTTCCTCCGCCGGGCCAGGGCGCGTAGTCGGAGGCGCGATGAAAGTCCAGAGAAAGTACGCGCCCGATGCGCCCGGCGCGTACCAGTTCCACTCCGCGCAGCACGATGGGATCGAGTCTGGCCGAGTGGACGACGCAGAGTTTGCGGCCGCTTTCTGTGGCGGCTGCGATCATCCGTTCGCACTGCTCCGGCGTCTCGGCCATGGGCTTTTCCACCAGCACGTGCGCTCCGGCTTGCAGAGCCTGGATGGCGACGGAGGCATGGGCCGCGGGCGGAGTGAGGATGTGAACGGCGTCGGGCCTGATCGCCAGCAACTCTTCAACGCTCGCGTAGGCCGCGGGCACACCGAATGCCTTTGCCGCGG
>JAJXXG010000428.1 GCA_021781255.1 Acidobacteriota bacterium | reverse complement strand
TTCCGATCTTTTTGCCTAAAGGCGTGAAGATTGTTCCCTTCCTTGATCGCTCCGATCTAGTCGCTTTCACGGTTGATACCGTAGAGCATAACCTGACTGCCGGAATGATCCTCGTCTCGATTATTCTTTTTCTCTTTCTCGGCAACGTCCGCGGCGCCATCATCGTTGCCCTGACCATTCCCTTCGCTCTCTTGTTCGCATCCATCTGCCTGGACCTCAGCCATATCCCGGCCAATCTGCTTTCGCTGGGTGCGCTGGACTTCGGCATGGTGGTTGATGGCGCCGTGGTGATGATCGAAAACATCGTTCGGCATCTCTCGCAGCACGACAATACGCGCACCCCCGCACAGAACATTCGTGAGGCCGCACATGAAGTGCAGCGGCCGGTCTTCTTCGCAATCGCAATCATCATCACCGCCTATCTTCCCATCTTCACCCTGCAGGCCGTGGAAGGACGACTGTTCAAACCCATGGCGTGGACGGTCGCCTTCGCCTTGCTGGGCGCACTCACGTTCTCCATTGTCATCGCACCCGTATTCGCAAGTGTCCTGTTCCGCAATGGCGCACAAGAGTGGCAAAACCCCATCATGCACTGGCTCATTCGCCGTTATCGAACTGCGGTTCGTGCGGCGATAAGGAATCGCCACGTCACAGTAGGCATCGCTGCTTTACTCTTCGTCTTCGCCGTCTACCTCACCGTAGGCGGCCCTATCGGTTCAGAGTTTCTGCCTCACCTTGACGAGGGATCCATCTGGGTGCGAGGGACGTTGCCTCCCAGCGAAGGTCCTACAGCCAGTATCGACTTCACTGACAAGGCGCGCCAAATCATGGCCTCATTTCCTGAGGTCACGCAAGTTGTCAGTCAGACCGGAAGGCCCGACGATGGCACCGACACCACAGGTTTTTTCAATACCGAATACTTCGTCGATCTGAAACCCAAAGAACAGTGGCGCCCTGTCTTTCATCAGAACAAGGAAGCTCTGATCGCCGCCATGGACAAGGAGTTGGAGAAGTTTCCCGGCGTCATCTGGAATTTTTCGCAACCCATATCCGACAACATGGAAGAGGCTGTGTCGGGCGTCAAAGGCGAACTCGCGGTCAAGCTCTACGGAGATGACCTCCGCACGCTGGAAAGCAAAGCCGAGGATGTTCAAAGCCAGATGGCCACGGTCAGGGGCGTGCAGGATCTCGGCATCTTTCGCATCATCGGCCAGCCGAACCTCAACTTCACTGTTGACCGTGAAGCCGCGGCACGCTGGGGCATCAATGTGGCGGACATTCAGGACGCGATCCAGACTGCGGTCGGCGCCAATGCCCTGACCCAGGTACAGCAAGGCGAAGCGCGCTACGACGTGACTCTTCGTTATCGAAAGCCATACCGCGATACAAAAGAGGCCATCGAAGACGTGCGCCTCCTCGCCCCTTCCGGAGAGCGTGTCTCCCTCGCGCAGCTCACCAAGGTCTCCACGGACGATGGCGCTGAAGAGATCTATCGCGAGGGAGGTCAGCGCTACATTGCAATCAAATACTCTGTGCGCGGGCGCGACCTTGGCTCGACTGTCGAGGAAGCCATCTCCAAGGTCAACCGCTACGTGAGCCTGCCGACCGGCTACCACCTTGAATGGGCGGGGGAGTACGAGAGCCAGAAGCGTGCCGACAAGCGCCTCGCCCTTGTTGTTCCCATCACCGTATTGGTTATTTTCCTCATCCTCTACATCATGTTTCGCTCTTTCAAGTGGGCCATGCTCATTCTGGTTTCCGTCATCATGGCTTCAGTTGGCGGCCCGCTGGCGCTATTTATTACGCACACAAACTTCTCGGTCTCGTCCGCGGTAGGGTTTCTGGCGCTCTTTGGCGTATCGGTACAGACCGGCGTCATCATGCTCGAATACATCAATCAGTTGCGCGCGCGGCGCAGAGGTATGGAGGAATCAACACAAGAGCACATCGTAGAAGCCGCGATTGAAGGCGCCGTCCTACGCCTGCGGCCCATCATGATGACCATGCTTGTTGCAACGCTGGGCCTGCTGCCCGCGGCGCTCTCGCATGCCATCGGCTCTGACTCGCAGCGGCCATTCGCCATTGTCATTGTTGGCGGCCTGATCGCCAATCTTGTCATTGGCGTATTCCTCATGCCCACGTTATATGTCTGGATGGCGCGCCAGAACGACATCCTTCCTTCAGCCGAGATAAGCGAGGATTACTAGGTGAATGCGATTCCAGACTGCGCTTCGGCCTATTCCTCTCGCAGCACTTCAAGCGGGCGTAATCCAAGAATGCGATAGCTCGCCGACCAGCCGGTAACAGTGGCAAGAAGTGCAGTTCCCGCAAGAGTTACAACTGCCGCATAAATGTCCAGGTGGAAACCGACCTCCAACTTCCGTAGGAGCACGCGCGTCAGGATGTTTGCGAAGACAACCCCGACTCCGCCTGCCAGCAGCCCTAAAACGCTGAACTCCACGCTGAACGTGCGTACGATTCGCAACCGTGTGGCCCCAAGTGTCTTTAGCACGACCGTTTCACGAACACGCCGCAAGCGCGCGCTGGCGATGCTCGAAGCAAGAATCATGAGCCCGGCGAAAATCGAAAAAGTGGCGAGAAAGCGCACAACAAAAGTAATCTGATTCACGACGCTCTCAATTCGATCCAGCACGTCGGCAATGTTGACTACTGTGACTGTCGGATACTGCGCAAACAGAGCCCGTTCCATCGACGGTATCGCACCACTCTGCATGTGCAGGCCCCCATACCAGGTTGCGATCGAGTCCTTCAGCAGCGATGAAGGCAGCAGGAATGACACGCGCGCCGCAAGATGTTCTCCGTCTGCGCGGTAGATGCAAGCAACAGTAAGTGCATGCAAGCGGCCGCTAATCTCCAGCTGAACCGGGGAACCGATCTGAAGATGCAGACGATTCGCGACCCCCTCACTCACAGCAATTTGTGAAGCATTTGCGCTGCTCCACCAGGATCCGCGGATCAGCTTGTCCCCTGCCGGCGGGGCATCTGCCCAACTCAATTCCGCGTTCTCCAACATTCGCAGGGGGAAGTGCTGTCCCTTTAGCTGCTCAAGCGTCTTCCCGTTGAGTGTGAAAAACCGGCCCTGCACAACCGGTATAAGATCCAGTTGTTGTATCACGCCGGCCTGGTGTCGAAAGAAATCCTGCAAGCCTGCAACTTCTTCCGTCGTCACATCTATCAGGAAAACATTGGGAAGTTTTGGCGAAGCCGTATCGCTCAAATCGTGCAGAAGCGAACTCTGCATCAGGTAAACCGCAAGGATCAGCATCACACCCGTGCCGAGCGACGCCAGCACAGGCGCCGACTGATTGCCCGGCCGATACAAATTTGCCAGGCCATGCCGCAATGACGATGGCAACCGCAGCCGTACCCGATTCAGGACGAAACGCAGCGCGCGCAAGAGCATAATGGCCAGGAGGAGCAGGACGATAAGAGCAGCGGTTAAGAGGAGCGCGAACCATCCACCGACCACGGCTGAATCAGAGAGTACCCACGCGATTGCGCCCAGCGCCAGCAAGACCAACACCGATATTCCCAGTTGAAGCCGACGCGACCACCAGAATGACAGCCAGCCACGCCAACCTTCCGGTCCTTGCTCAACCAACCGCCGCAAGACCAGCACCGGACGGATGGCACGCACATCGAGCAGAGGAGGAAGGCAAAACAGCAGGGTGGTAAGCAGCCCAGTTCCGAGTCCCGCGAGAATTGAGCGCCACGGAACAGAGAATATCGTATGCACTGGCAGGAGCTTACCGAATACAGCGGGGAGCGCTCCTATCACGGTGATGCCTGCAGCCACGCCGATCAGCCCGCCTGCCAGCCCCAGGCCGAGCGTTTGCAAAAGAAAGATACGCAGCAAGTCCTTAGAACGTGCACCAAGGGCCTTTAAGATAGCCAGCATGTCCATGCGTTGCTCCAGGTGCGCATGCATTGCCATGGCCACGCCAATCGCACCCAGCACCATCGCCACAAGGCAGATCAGGCTCAGAATGGCGGTGGCGTGCTCCAGCCCGGCATTCAGTGCCGGGTTGCCTTCCTTGAAGTCCGTAACCTGTGCATCCGAGAGCACACCCTCCACTGCTTTTCGCACTGCAGCCACATCTGCCTGTGCAGGCAACCGCAGCAAGAGGCGATGACTTGCGCGACTGCCGGGCGCGATGAGTCCTGTCTGCTCCAGTGATGCATTGGAAATCATCACGCGCGGTCCAAGACCTGCCCCGGCGCTCATGCGATCCGGCTCCTGGCGCAGTACTGCCGCGATTCTGAACCCTTTGCCACCGAGTCTTACCGTATCTCCAACATGCGCGTTGAGCCTCACGAGAAAGTCATCTGCAACGACGGCGGAGTCTCCCTGGAGGGCTTGTCGCAGCGACATGGCCGGGTCCAGTTCCGCCTGACCATAGAACGGGTAAAAAGCTGGATCGACGGCTTTCAGAGAGACAAGCAATGGCACCGGATCTGCCGAAACCGAGGCCATCGAAACCGTCTCTGTAACCCACGTTGTTTGTGTGCCATGAATCTGTCCGGCAATCGCGGCGATTTGTTGCAACTCATCCGGTTTGGGCGTCCGGAAAATGCGCGCCATCAGGTCTCCGGCCATCAGCGACCGCGCCTCCGTCAGAAGTGTCTGTGTAAAATTCTCGCTAAAGCCGCGCACTCCAACTAAGGCCGCAACGCCAACCGCAACAGACAACACCACAAAAGCAAACTTGCCCGGAGCCGACTTAAGATCACGCCAGGCAATTGCAAAAGCTCGTTTCCAACTAAGCGAATAGCTAGCCATGAATTCCAGACTCCTGCTCATGCGTGGCTTGTTCGAAGGAATTGGGCAGAGTATCCTCCACGACCAATCCATCGCGGAGCACGATCTTCCGATCGGCGCGGCTGGCCACTTCATGATCATGCGTCACAAGCACAAGAGTTGCTCCGGCATCGCGGTTTCTCTGCAGAAGCATATCCAGCACCAGTTGGCCGTTCGTTGAGTCAAGATTGCCTGTTGGTTCATCAGCCATCACAATCGGCGGATCCACCACAAAGGCTCGCGCAAAACAGAAT
>JAJXXG010000741.1 GCA_021781255.1 Acidobacteriota bacterium | reverse complement strand
TCCCACTCCCAAAAATCTTCTGCCATTTTGCAGATGAATTCGCAGAAACGTGCACACTGGAATTGGAACTGGAGAAATTCATCAGACATGCAGTCGTCCAGGGAGTCAGGGCAAAGGGATACCCCCTCCCCCCTCCCCCCGGGTGAGGACGCACGCAGAGAGGTACCCCCCCTTTTTTTATTTGCAGTTCTCCACAACAGGCTTGCAGATCATTTCGCAGATATGTGAAGCGCCGATGCGAGTCCCGCCTACTCCTCAGACCGGCTCTCAGAAGTGTCGAATGGATTCGCTCGGGCTCGCAGACGGGGTTTCCGCGCTGTGCTCGCCTGCGCGCTCCACGCGGCTTTCCAGCGAGCGGCTCACCAGATCGCGTGACCCCAGGCCAACAGCCAGTGAAAGCGTCAGAACGATCCCGCCAAACAGAATGCCAAAGGCTAGCTCAACAACATGGCCGCCAATCTCCAGGTGATCCAGAGCCATTGCCGCGGTCAGAACCAGCACCAGCCACTTCACGCCAAGCGACAGGAATCGTGCGTATTGCAGTTGTGCATTTACGGCTCCAATCAGGACCGAACGCGCCAGGAAGCGCGCTATCAGATTTCCCGCGATCAACAGCAGAATCGCGCCCACGGCGTGCGTCAAATAGGGCAGCAGCGAAATCGGCAGCGTTGCGGCCGTTGCATACGAGGTGTCAAAGGCGGACACGCCGATGATGAGTCCCAGCAGCACGCAACCCCAGAACGAGATGCGGGCGATAAGCGCGGTCGGCGACGTCAGCGGCGTCCAGTCCGCATTGCCGCGGTTGCGTGCCATGCGCTCGTCAAACTTCACCGCGGAAAGCCCGCGCCGCAGCACCGCGGAGAGTACCATGCCGATCACCGTAAACACTGCCAGCGCAACAAAGAAGGCAAGAATCCCCGGCAGGATTGCAATCAGCATGGACAGCACGCGATAGAGCGACTGATGCAGCGCGTCGGACATATGGTTCCAGATGGTTGCGTTGTCCGCATACAACGTCTGCGTCGCCTGGCTCGCGGCGGGCTGGAGTATGGTTGCAAGAGCATTTTGCATAAGGCTTACTCCTTGATTAGAAACGTTCGCTGCATCCCGAAAGCAGTTCCTGCACTGTTGAAAGCCGCAGCTTCGCGCGCCTGCTCATGGGTTGAACCTGTCCGGCCAGCGCCAGCGCGAGACGATGTATGGCTTTTCAGCCTCGAATGCGGCGGCCACCGCTTCAACATGCTGCTCAGGACTCGTGCCCGCGGCCATAATGTTGATGTGGCTCGCAGTCCACGCACGGTAAAGCGGGATAAGGGCGCCCAGCAGATGTCCGCGGTTGATCGTGCGCAGCCGGTAGGCGAGCGCAAAGTCGAAAACAATCCGCGCCCATAGATTCTCTGGCATGCGGAAGGCCTCGGCATCAGTGCTATGCAGCCGCTTGAGCCCGAGCAGCGCGTTTGGCGGCAGCACCAGCGACCAGATCCCCTGCAGGTTCGTGTACGCCAGCTGAAAAGCCTGGAGCATCGGCGCAATATCAGCCGACGAATCCGGTAACGCCGCGTGTTCTGTGGGCGTGCCAATGTGCGCGGATGGCAACTGCCGGGCGCGCTGCCAGTAGGCTGCCTTCGCTTCGATATCGGCGAACAACGATCCCGTGACGAGAGGCAGGATCGTGTTGAGGTCCGGCGCACTTGGCTGTGGCATCACGCGCGAACCGGCATCAATCTCATGGATGGCATACCCGGCGACTGCGGCTTCGTTCACAGGCCACAGTGGCGCTTCGCTCTGGTTCAGTGCAATCATGCGCTGGGCTACGCTGGAGAGGCGCTCGGCCATGCGCACAGACAGGCCCAGATCGATCGCCAGCGGAAAGCGCGCGTGCGATCCAAACAGTGCGCGGCTCAGCGGATAGAGGATTGCGGAGTTCAGCAGTCCAGCATGGGCCGCAAGATCATAGCGCGGAATTGCCAGATCGGCGGCCGAGTCCGTCACGGCGTTGGCAAGATCGCGCAGTGCAGACAGGCCAAGTGAGCCGGACTCAGGCCCCAGCATCAGAATCGCGTGTGCGTCGTTTTTCTGCGCCAGATGGTAAGCATTCACAAAATCGGCAGCCGTAAGCGTCCATGAAGGTCTGGTGGCGGAAACATCGACAAAGCGGAGGTTCGGGTGTGATTCCTTCTGCAGCCCTTCCGGGGTCGCGATAAGCAGTTCCTCCGCCGCAAACGAAGCGGTCAGATGACCGAGGACGCTTTCCAGTTGCTCCTGCGACATCGCCGTCAAAAGCACCAGGAGACGGGTTCCGGCATGAACAGAAGTGGATGCAGTGTCGGGAATCGAATTCGCTGTCGCCATGGCTGCTTTCTCGGGAGACCGTCGCCCTTACAAATCTAAGATGCCGTTCAGCGGAATGCGAACCCAATCTGGTCGATTGTCAAGCTCGTAAACCAGCTCATAGGCCGCCTTTTCCAACTGGTACGCTTCAAGCAGCAACTGGGCATCCTGCGGCGCTGGCAACAGAGCCTGATGCGCAGCGATGGCTTCGCTGTAAGCGTGCAGAAACTCTGCGGCAACGGCATTCTGCCAGAAACGGGCCCAGCCTGCAAGGCGATCCGCGGCTGGGCTGCCTGCGAGTCCGGGGTCGGCGGCAACATATTCATCCAGCCCGGCATAAGCTGCATACGAAAATGAGCGAATCATCCCCGCCACATCCTTCAGCGGCGACTGCTTCCGGCGGCGCTCGGCGAGCGGGCGGGCTGGCTCGCCTTCGAAATCGAGCAGAACAAAATCGCCCGATTCCGTCCCCGGTTTCGCCGGCTCCTGGGTGCGGAGCGCCTGCCCCAAGTGATAATCGCCGTGAACGCGAATGCGTTGGCCCGCTGCCGTCAACTTTTTGATGGCCTCAGCGCGGGCAAAGAGGCTCACGCGCTTTGAAAGCAGCAAGCCAGCGCGGTCGGCAGTCGCTTCGTCAAAGCTTGCGATCTTCAACTTCAGTGCTTCAAGAGCCGACGCGATATGTGTTTCAATGCGGGCGGCGTCCAGGGCCAGATCCTCCGCTGTAAATGGCTCGGCACGAAAGGCTGGATCGTCCGTGGGCGATGCGAGAGCCTGGTGCATCTCGGCCGTGCGGCGGCCCAGCAGGGCAGCGGCTTCAAGTGATTGTCGCGCGTGCATCAGCGCCTCGGGCGCCGGCTCGTGCTGGTTCGCGAAGCTTGCGCCGCACGACTCCGGCGCATCGGAAAGACCCACGACAGACGGGAAGAAGCACGCCAGTTGATGCAGAAACCACTGCCAGCCATCGCCCTCGTTGGCCACCAGCCTCGTGAGCATCGCGGCGGTGCACTTCGCTCCGTTTGCCTGCGTCAGGTTGATCTCGCCCATAAAGGGCGCAATATGCGGAAACCGGGCGACTCCTGTTAGAAAGCGACCAACCTCGGCGTCAGGATTCTCCCCCAGTTGTAGCCGCCTGAACAGCTTCAGAATCAGTTGATCTCCATACAGGATTGACGTATTGGATTGTTCCGCAGCACCAACGCGCGACGCCAGCGGTTCGATCGTCATTGTGCCGTCAAACGCCACAGAGGCATGCGCTTCAAGGCGGCCCGCCCCAGCGTCCCTCGTGCCTGCTGAGGCGGTTGTGCGCTCTGAAGTTGCTTCTGCGGTTTTCGCCGAATCATTGGCCGCGTGAGCGCTCGCCAACGGCAGAGTCGTGTTCTTCTCAATCAGATTGAGCAGGCCCTGGCGAAGATCTTCGCAGAGGGTGGCATCGTAGTATGCCGCTGTGCCCATCGGAGAGGTCACGGGTGCAATCACGCCCTGCGGGTAATTTGCGATGATGGTGTCCGCTTCGGCGCCCGCGCTGAAGCCAACCGGAATCTGATAAACATCATGACCTTCCGCGTAACTGATCTCCACAAAGAAAAGAGCGGCAGGAAGAGTGATGGACGCTGGCATGCCTCCGCTCAGACAGATCGTCTTGTGGCTTGGATCAGCAGGCGGAACTGCCACCCAGTCAAGCACGCGCGCCGACTGAATCGTGCGCGTCTTGGCTCCAAACCAGCGTTGGCGCGGCAGCCAGGCCGGCAGTGCGCGTTCAAGCACCGCCGTGCCATGCCTTGCCAGCAACGCCGGCCAGCCCTCGGTCAGCACGTCGAGCGCCACGGCCTGGTCCACCGCAATTTCCCCCGAACCCTCAGTGATTTCGCGGCGCGTCTCCGGCAGCAGATCCGGCTTTGCGCTCGCGGGCTGCAGCTCAAGCCACAGAAACGAGTACGGAGCAAGCGTAATGCTATAAGGCGCGCTTGTAATTGGCGGGAATGGAACATAGCCCAGCATTTCCACCGGCTCCATCCCCGCATACTCGGCCAGGTCCAGCGCGACAGGCTGGGCGAAGCGGCTTAGATTCGCCACGCACAGTACCTTCTCGTGCGAGCCGTCGCCTCGCACGCGCTCGCGCAGATACGCCAGCGTCTTCCGGTTCGAAGGCGTCAGAAAACGAAACGTGCCGCGGCCGAAGACCTTGAACAGTTTGCGCAGCGCGATCATGTTGCGGGTCCAGTGCAGCAGGCTCGACTGATCGCTCAGTTGCGCCTCCACATTCACGGCCTGGTATCCGTAAATGGGGTCCATGACCACCGGAAAGTAGAGCCGCGCAGGATCGCACTTTGAGAAGCCCGCATTGCGGTCCGATGTCCACTGCATCGGCGTGCGCACTCCGTTGCGGTCGCCAAGATAGATGTTGTCGCCCATGCCGATCTCATCGCCGTAGTAGAGAATCGGAGTGCCGGGAAAGCTCAGCAGCAGCGAATTCAGCAGCTCGATGCGCCGCCGGTTGTTGTCGAGCAGCGGAGCAAGCCGCCTGCGGATGCCCGCATTGATGCGCATCCGCGGATCGGCCGAGTAGGCAAAATACATGTAGTCGCGCTCTTCATCCGTCACCATCTCCAGCGTCAGCTCATCGTGATTGCGAAGAAACAAACCCCACTGGCAGTTCTCCGGAATGGGCGGCGTCTGCGCCATGATGTCGGTAATCGGCAGCCGGTCCTCCTGCCGCAGCGCCATGTAAATGCGCGGCATC
>JAJXXG010001247.1 GCA_021781255.1 Acidobacteriota bacterium | reverse complement strand
GCCAACTTCTGGGAGTCAAACCCCGGACCGGTGAAGGCGGTGCTCAACCTGATGGGCCGCACAACAGATGTGGTGCGTCTGCCGCTGGTGCCGCCCTCGGTGGCAACACGTGCCCGGCTGGAACGACTGGCCGGCGAACTGGGCCTGCTCAAGTTCGCTCCGCCACCGGAAGGCGACCTGGGGCTCTTCTAAGAGCAAGGGCCGTTGGCTGGCCACTCTTTGTGGTTTTTTGCCATACGCTGTTGCCAACGCTTAACGAGCCTAGCTAGAATCCGGCTCACAACGATGCTCGGCAGAATTATCCATTGGTTCTTCTTCGCCCTCCAGGTCATGTTCTTCACGGGCCTGGCCGGTTGCGTGCTTGTGGTGATTATCAGCTGGGTCACCATCCTCAAAGAGGGATTCTCGCAGGATTCCTGACCCGCGCCCGCCACTCCAACGGAAAGCGACTCCAACCTGTTCCAGCCTCCATTCAAAAGTGATTGCACGAAAATAATCTCCGTTTAAACAATTAATATATTAAGAGATGCTATTCTCATATTTGTGTGGATACGATTCACGTTTTTACACGATTCCACGCTCACGGATTTGGACAGGCTTCGTCCATTGAAGCGCATGAGTGCTAAAAATCAGCATCCTGCACTCTGCTGCACGAGCTTGTAGTTTCCCATCGCACTGAAGATGACGACGAATGAGGAAGCACGACTTTTCAAGTACGTGCCGCGGGCAGGTTACCAAAGTCCCGTGAAGAAGATGCATCCGGTGCGCAACATTTTCCGCTAAGGCTGGGTTGATGTCTGACAACGGCCCGGGCGGCTCAACCCTTGTCCCTCTCCAGCTGCCTTGGTCTGAATCCCCCCTTGCGCGACGCAACCGTGGAGGCCACGGACGCTCGCAGAAAGCGAAGTACCAGAGATGCACATCAGGATGCACAAGAGACTTGTCCTCCCTTCACTTCTTGCGCTGAGCGCCGCCACGCTTGTTGTGGCGGGCTGCAGCAGTGGCGGCTCGGTAAGCGGTTTGTCGAGCGCCAAAACCGGCACTTCATTTGTGGTGGGCACGGATGCGCCCATGGATGCCGTGACCTCTTTTACAGTGCAGGTACAAAGCATCACCGCGACGGACGCCAACGGAAACAGCGTGCAGCTGATCAGCGGCTCGCCCACGGTTGACTTTGCGCGCTTCAACGGACTGCAGACGCTGCTGAGCATGAACAATGTTCCCGAGGGCACCTACACCAATGTGACCATCAGGCTGGGCGCGGCCACCCTGGGCTACCTGGATACAAGCGGCGCCGGCGCTCCGACGATTCAAACCATGCCGGCAACGCTCGCCACCAACACCATCAACGTGGCACTGACCACGCCTCTGGTTGTGGCCAACGCCGCGGCGCCCGTGGGCCTGCACGTGGACTTCAACCTGCGCAAGTCGATCCAGGTGGACTCGACCGGACAGATCACCGGCCAGGTGACGCCGACGTTCAAGGTGGGCACGGTGGGCACCGATGATGCCGGCGCGCACATCGACGAGTACACCGCGGCAGTTGTCAGCGTGGATGCGGGCTCGCAAACTTTCGTGCTGCAGGGAACGCATGGCGACCAGATCACCGTGGCCGTAAGCGGCCAGACTGAATGGGATGGCAACGCCACGCTCAGCGACCTGACGGCGAACAGCATCGTCCAGGTTTCAGGCAAGCTGGATAAGACCACCGGCGACCTGGACGCGGATGAAGTGGAAATCCTCTCCCAGCAGGGCTTCTACGCCAGCGGGCAGGTCACGTATGTAACGCCCGCGTCAGGCGCGGCCACCAGCTTTGACATGTACGTGCGCGGGCTTCTGCCGACAACAACCGGACTCACGCTGGGCCAGATTGCCCAGGTGAACCTGACGGGCAGTGAGAACTTCTCCATCTACTGGATGCACGATGCGTTGACGCAGTTCCTCTTCAGCTCCAACCTGATGCTGCCGGGCCAGGATATTGCAGTGGGCGGGTCGGCAACCGGCGCAACCGATCCCAAGAACGTCACAGTCAACCGCGTGGTGCTGCGCAACTGGGGCTTTAATGGCGCAGTCGTTCCCGGCAGCGTGAACACCAGCAACAACACGTTCCAGATGCAGGTGAACGGCTTTGCCGGAATCCTGATTCCGCAAGCGGTGACGGTCTACATCGCGGGTGAAACGGAATACCGCGATGGGCTGGCCGATATGGGCGGTCTGGATACCACCACCAACGTGCGCGTGGTGGGCGTGCTGCTGAAGGATCCCACGACGGGCAACCCGATCCTCGTTGCCCACTACGTGGATTCGCAGGATAACTAACCCGCGTAAAGCTGCAACTCACTTCCATGCCGGGGTCAGCATCTGCTGGCTCCGGCATCTTTTTGCCCGGCGACAGCCTGCCAGCTGGCGCATACCCGTGCCGCATTGCCGGCCGGAGCCCTGCTGCTCCTGCCTCAGCCGGCCAGCGCAGACTTCACGGCTTCGCTCACCAGGCGGCCTTCGGCGCGCAGGCCGCTCGCCTGCAGCTTCGCCTGCACGGCCTTGATAACTGGGCCCATGTCTTTGGGCGTGGGCTTCTGGCCTGAGGCGGCGGCGTGTTCCGCCACAGCTTCGGCAACCAGCGCGTGCAGTCCGGCTTCGTCGAGCGCCTTGGGCAGGAACTCCTCGATGACGACAATCTCGGCTGCCTCTTTGGCGGCAAGCTCGGGCCGGTTGCCCTTGGTGAATTGCTCGATGGAGTCGCGGCGCTGCTTGATCATTGTCGCCAGCGCCTGCTGCTCCTCGGCAGGCGTGAGCACGGCGCGCTTTTCGATGGCCTTATTCTTGAGGGCATTCTTGATCAGCCGCAGCGTGCCGGTGCGCTCGGCGTCGCGGGCCTTCATGGCGGTAATGACCTGCTGATTGATAAGGGATTCGAGCGCGCCTGCCTCTGCCATTGCTGCTCCTGCCTTCCGTTCCAGTCGTTGCGATTGAGATCTTGTAGATCAGTGTATCGCCATCATGAGCGAGCCAGCATCCATTGTGTTCGAGCATGCATCACATCCCTTACATGACTGCGGCAGAGCATTCCGTGCAAGCGCTTCAATTGAAGACCCTGAGCTGTGCAAAAACGTTTTATTTGAATGTTTCCATCGAAAAGATAATGCGTAAACGCCAGGCAGTCACCACAACTTTTCCTCCGCGCTTCTGTTTACATGACTGAGGTACAAATCGATGAATCTCAAATCGATGACGATCCTGCTACTTGGCCTTGGAATTTTGAGTGCGCCGGCTTTCGCCGCCGACACGCCGCAGAGCGGAGTCATGCCCCAGCCCGGAGCATTGAATTACGTAGAAGGCTCGGCATCCCTTGAAGGGCAGAAACTGTCCACCAAGAGCGTGGGCGATACCCAGCTCAACCCCGGCGAAGTGCTGACGACCGATACGGGCAAAGTGGAGCTGCTGCTGACCCCGGGTGTGTTCCTCCGCCTCGATGACCACAGCGCCGTGAAGATGATTTCCCCCGGCCTCACCTTGACCCAAGTGGAGCTGTTGCACGGCCGCGCCGGCGTGGAAGTGGACGAGATTCATCCGGAAAACGACCTGGAAATCATTGACGCCGGCGTCGTGACGCAGCTGGTTAAGAATGGCTACTACGAGTTTGATGCCAACAACCCCACGGCCATGGTCTTCAACGGCAAGGCTGCCGTCGAAATAAGACCTGGCAAATACCGCGTTGTGAAAGATCACCACGAGTTCCAGCTTGCTCCCGGACCCGGCGCCAAGCCGCTGGCCAAGGAAAAGACGGTGAGCTTCAACGTGAAGAAAGCAAAGGACGACCTCTACAACTGGAGCAGCCTGCGCTCAGAGTACCTGGCCGAAGATAACCAGCAGGTAGCCGGCCAGTATGCCGATGACCAGAACTTCGATCCCGGCTGGTACTGGGATCCCTACGCCATGGATTACACCTTCATCGGCGGCGGCCCGTTCTGGAGCCCGTTCGGCTTCGGCTTCTACCCGCCCTACGGGGGCGGCCTCTACGGCGGTTACTATGGCGGCTACGGCGGCGGATACTATGGCGGCGGCTATGGCGGAATGCATAACTACGGCACTTCGTTCGGCTCCCAGGGTGGGCTCGGCGTACGTCCTCGCGGCGGACCCATCCACATGGGCGGACTGCGTAACGGCGGCGGCTTTGGCGGCTTCCATGGCGGCAGCTTCCATGGCGGTGGCATGGGCGGCGGACTCCGCGCCGGCGGCGGCGGAGGCTTCGGCGGCTTCCACGGCGGCGGCGGAGGCTTTGGCGGCGGCGGTGGCGGCTTCCATGGCGGCGGCGGCGGAGGAGGAGGCCATCGCTAAACAGCACTTCAAACCTTATTGAGCATCGGGGGAATGCGGCTCGCCTGCATTTCCCCGAATGCTTTTGCCCCCCGTAAAAGCCCAACCGCGCCGAAAACCCCTCTTCCCCATCCAATTTTCCGTCCCCTCGCCCGTCCCGCCTGCCTCGTTCTTGTCGAGCCCGCTTCAGTTGCGTTTTGCACAGGCCTCAATTCACAAAAACCACAATAATGTGTATTCTGTGATTTACAAGGATCAGCTCGCGCCTCTACCGCTGGTCCGAAACGAGGAGAGAAATGATTCGCAAAACGCGCTTGTTTACGCCCGGTCCGACCCCGCTGCTTCCCGCGGCCCAGTTCGCCATGGCTGCGGCCGACATGCACCACCGTACGCCGGAGTTTCGCGCCCTCTACCAGAAGGTGCTGGCGCAGTTGAAGGTTTTTGTGGGCACGCAGAACGATGTGCTGCTGCTGTCGTCTTCCGGCACTGGAGCGATGGAGGCGGCGGTATCGAACCTGACCTCTCCGGGCGACCGCGTACTGGTACTGACGGCGGGTAAATTCGGTGAGCGCTGGGTGGGTCTGGCCAAGGCGTTTGGCTGCGAAGTGGACGTAGTTGAGGCTCCCTATGGCCAGACGTTTGACCTGACCCAGGTGCGCAAGGCGCTGAAGCCGGAGCATCGCGCGGTCCTGATGCAGGGCACGGAGACCTCGACCGCGGTGCGGCATGACGTGGAAGCCGTCGCCAGAATCATCAAGGAAGCGGGCAGCGAGGCGCTGCT
>JAJXXG010000729.1 GCA_021781255.1 Acidobacteriota bacterium | reverse complement strand
GCGCCGCGCCGACAAGGACCTGCACCGCATGCTCAACAAGCTGCAGGACGTCCTCAACGGCTGAGCGCCTCCTTAGCTCATGCAGCAACGGCTACCCCTTGGGTGGCCGTTGTTATTTCTGCTGCGGCGTGCCCTCCCGCGTCATCAGCGCCACAAACATCTTCTGAAAGCGGGGCAAATCCACGTCCATCTGCGCATGCACCAGCCGCACGCCAGTCGCGGGCTTCAGCTTTGCCGTCCACGTCAGCGTGTCGCCGTAAGTCGGCCCGTGGTCAATGTCCACGTCCATGTAGACAAGCTTTTCCCGCGTGATGATGGACGGATCCAGCCACGCACAGGCGGCCAGCTCGTCCCACATGTAGTAGCGATCCTGACTCCACGCCGCAATGTAGCGCGCCACGGGCGTCTTCGCCTTTGCGATCTCCTCCAGCATCGCCTTGGTAAACGGCGTCTTGATCGAAACATCCACCGTCGTCACGTCGATGCGTGGCCAGTCGGCCCGCAGCACAATGTGCGCAGCCTCGGGATCGAACCAGAAGTTGAATTCATGACGCGGGCTGGTTGCAAACTCCGGGTCGCTCGTCTGCGGATTCAGACTGCCACCCATGATGACAATGCCCTTCGTCAGCGCGGCAAATTGCGGATCAATTGAGACCGCCAGCGCGATATTCGTCAGCGGTCCAGCGGCATAAATCGTCACCTCATGCGGATGCGCATGCACCTCGCGAATGAGAAAATGCACGGCATCCTCGGCAATTGGCTTCAGCTTCGGCCTGCCTTCCGGCATCGGCGGAATCTCGTACGGCCCATGCGACTGCAAATCCGGCGGCGTCATCGGCGTCACGCCCTTCGCCGTCTCCTTCAGCGTTGTCGGTCCCTCGCCCCATGCGCCCAGCCACGTCACCTTCCCCACAAGCGCCGCTGCCAGCTCTGTCTCCCTCTGCGTGCGAATCAGTGGAAACACCGCGCCCCTGGCCACCGGAACATCCTCGTGCCCCGTTAGTTCCAGCATGCGCAGAGTATGCTCGGTTTCTTCGTCGCGCCAGGCGTTTCCGGTCACCATCGTTATGCCCAGTACCTTCACATTCGGCGCCTGCAGCAGCGCCAGCATCGCCATCTGGTTTGATCCGCCCGGGCCTGACCCATCCTGATCAATCAGCACCAGCCGCTTTTGCGCGGCACACCACGGCGCAGCCAGCGCCGCCAGCAACAACCAACCTGCAACATGTCTCATGCCCGGTATTGTGTCACACCGTCGCGCCCGTCCAGGCGCGATTTCATTCAGCGCCGTCCGAATCCCCGTGGCCGCACCGCCGGCGTTACCGGCAGGTTCGTCTTGCCCTCAGGGAACACTGCCAGAAAGCGATCCTGCCCTTCGCCAGAGCTCGCCGTCTCCACGCCTTCCAGGTCGCGGAAAGCCATGTGCAGCAACCGGCGCTCGCGGCTGTTCATCGGCGGAAACGCATAGGGAATCCCCGAATTGCGTACCTTCTCGGCAGCCGTCTCGGCGGCCATGCGCAGTTCCTGCGCCCGCAGCGCCTTGAAGTTGCCTGCGTCAAAGCTCACCAGATCATGCTCGCGCGCCTCCAGCCGCAGCATCTGCGCCGCCAGCGTTTCCATGGCGCGCAGCAGCTCGCCGTTGTGCTGCGTCAACAGTGGCGCATCGGGCCCCGCCAGCTCCACATAAATCTCGCGCCCTTCCAGTCCTTCCGGGTCGCGCGCGCCGTCGCCGGCAGTGATGCGATATTTCAAGCGCATGCCCCCCAGCTTGTTCATGGAGGCCAGAAATCCAGCGATCTTTTGTGCAGCTTGCTGCAGGTCGTCTATCGGCATAACTCACTAAGTATCGCAGATGGTCCCGCTCCGGGTGAATCCACACTCCGAGTTATCCGAGTTTTGTTTGTATAGCTCTCCTGGACCCTGCCATGCGCAACCCTGCATCCAACCCGATAGGCTTCGGTGACCTTCGTGTAGATTGCCTTACACGCTCAGTGGAAATTAAGGTTCCAAAAGTATGCTGAAAGGGATTATGTCGCATAGGATTCCCCCTTCGAGACAGCCTCGCGCTCTTCGCGTCTTCTCCGCCGCGCTGCTGTCCGTTGTCCTGACTGCACTCGGCGCTCGCGCGCAGTCGGCTGCAGCTCCAGCGCTCTCCGCCCAGGCCACAAGCGCCTCTATCCCCGTCAACATCACGCTGGCTGAGGCCATTCGCCGCGCTCAGATAAACGAGCCCTCCTTCGCAGCCGCAAAAGCCAACAGCGCCTCCGCAGCGCTCGATCGCTCCATCGCTCGCGCCGGCCTGCTGCCGTCTGTGCATTATTTCAATCAGGGAATCTATACACAGCCCAATGGGCTCTACGCTGAAGGTGGAGAGGGCGTTTTAACGCCTAATCCGAAGTTTGTCGCCAACGATTCCCGGCCGCGCGAGTACATCTCTCAAGGCGTTGTGGACGAAACACTCAGCCTTGCCGGTCCGGCAGCCGTGCGAAGGGCTGATGCCGCAGCGGCTATGGCCCGTGCCCAGCTTGAAATTGCGCGACGTGGATTGGTGGTCGCAGTCACCGGCCTGTTCTACAGCCAGCTCGCCGCCGAACACAAACAACTTGCTGCTGAAGCTGCCTACAAAGATGCGGCGCACTTCACTTCAATCACCAGAGACCGCGAAAAACAGGGAGAAGCCGCCCACGCAGATGTTGTGAAGGCCGAGCTGACTGAGCAGCAGCAATGGCGCGGCATGCAGGACGCTAAACTCGCCGCTGAAACCGCCCGCATGAATCTCGCAGTACTGCTCTTCCCTGACCCGCTCACCCCTTATTCGCTTAAGGCGGGCAAAGCCGTGGCGCCGCTTGCTTCCTTCGCGAATGTTGAAGTTGCAGCCTCCAATAACAATCCCGAATTGAAGAGCGCTCTTGCCGCCGTGCAGGTGAGCAATGCGGACGTAATGGCGGCGCGTGCCGCCTATCTGCCAACCCTCGGGCTCAATTTCAATTACGGCATTGACGCCAATGAATTCGCCGTCAACGGCCCCATGACTCCCAGCGGTGTCCGCGCGCAAAACCTCGGCTATTCCGCCACAGCGACCTTGAATATCCCCGTATGGGACTGGCTTTCCACGCAGCACAAGGTCAAGCAGAGCAAGATTCGTCGCCAGGTGGCGCGCGTAGCCCTCAGCGCCACCCAGCGCCAGCTGATTGCACAACTGCATACCTACTACGAAGCCGCACAGATTGCGCAAAGTGAGCTCACCTCGCTTGACCAGAGCGTGACGACAGCCGCTGAAAGCCTGCGCCTCGCCGAGCTGCGCTACAAGGCCGGCGAAGCACTTGTCCTCGAAGTGGTTGACGCACAAAATGCATATGTCACAGCTGAAAATGCACGCGAGGATGGGCGTGTTCGTTATCAGCTTGCGCTTGCCAACCTCCAAACTCTCACCGGAACCATGTGACCCGACAATGAAGCCTACTCACTCGCCTCGCTCAAGCCGTCTCCTCAACCTGCGCACATTTTTTGCTGCGGCTGCGCTGCCCATGCTGCTAGCCTCCGGGTGCAGGCAGGAAGCAACGCCAACGCCGCAGGTCACCGTGCAGGCCCAGCATCCTCAGGAAGGCCCCATCGCGCGCCACATCCTCACTGACGCCATCCTCGCTCCGCGCGCCCAGGCCGCCATCGAGCCGCGCATCACCGCTCCGGTCCAGCGTTTTTACGTTCAGCGCGGCGCGCGTGTTCATGCAGGCGAGCTTCTGGCCACTCTGCAAAACACCGACCTCTCCGCGCTCGTCCAGGACAACAAGGGCGCGTACATTGCCGCAAAAGCCAACTATGAGACCACCACCAAGGCGCAGGTGCCCGAGGAAATGCAGTCAGCCCAGCTCGCCCTTGCGCAGGCCAGGGCCAACCTCGACTTGAACCGCACCATCGTCAAGAGCCGGCAGACCCTCTTCGCCCAGGGCGCCATTCCCGGCCGCGATCTGGACACTGCAAAAGCGGCGCTGGTGCAGGCGCAGGCTACATATGACATTGCTCTCCAACGTCTCAAGGGTCTGGAAAGTGTGAGCCACAAAGCAGCATTGCAAGCCGCGCAGGGCCAGCTCGACAGCGCTGAGGGAAAATACAGGAACGCGCAGGCGCAGCTCAGCTTTACTGAGATTCGCAGCCCCATCAACGGGTACGTAACAGACCGTCCGCTCTACGCCGGTGAAACCGCCACCGCCGGCACGCCGCTTATCACTGTGATGGAAACCTCCGTACTCATCGCCAAAGCCCATGTCGCACAGGAGCTCGCACAGCGATTGAAGCTCGGCGATAAAGCCTCCCTCACAGTTCCGGGCATCGACCATCCGGTACCCGCAACAGTCTCTCTCATCAGTCCCGCGCTCGACCCCGGCAGCACCACCGTCGAAATCTGGGTCCGCGTCGATAATCGCTCCGGCGCACTCAAGGCCGGAACGCCCGTCAAAGTGTCCATCACCGCAGGAACAGTACCGAAAGCCATGACTCTCCCCGCCGAGGCCATCCTCACCGCGCAGGACGGCTCCAAGTCCGTCATGGTCGTCGGCTCTGACGGTCTCGCCCATCGCAGGCCCGTCACCGTCGGCATTCACGACGATGGCCAGGTGCAGATTCTCAGCGGCCTCACCGCAGAGGACATGGTCATCACCACCGGCGCCTACGGCCTGGAGCCGGGCACCAAAGTCAAGATTGCTGCTGCCGGCGCGGAGGACAACTGATGGCTCACACGCCCGCCGCGCACACCGGCGAAAAGCCCTTCTGGCTCGCCCGCTCCACGCGCACCATCTTCTTCTTCGCCGCCGTGCTCACCATTGCCGGCATCTATCTCGCCTTGCAGGTGCCCATCGCCGTCTTCCCGCAGACCAACTTCCCGCGCATCGTCATCGGCGTGGACAACGGTGTGATGCCGGTGGACCAGATGCAGGTCACCATTACGCGGCCAATCGAGAATGCAATTAACTCCGTCCCCGGCCTCGTCACCATCCGCTCCACCACCAGCCGCGGCTCAGCTGAAGTGAGCCTTTTTTTTGACTGGCACGAAAACATGATTCAGGAGCTGCAGCTCGTCGACGCAGCCCTCAGTAAAGTTGAGC
>JAJXXG010000494.1 GCA_021781255.1 Acidobacteriota bacterium | reverse complement strand
AAAATCCATTCGACGAGCGAGCCAGCCGATCGAGAAAATCAAGGTCAAGATCGCTTCCCAGCCCAATGGTATAAATCTTCAGCCGCCAGGCGTTCTCGCTCGCGATCGACAAAGCTCGCGAACGATCTTCATCGGCGAGTCGACTAGACGGATCGCTGCGACCATCCGTCAGCAGCACCAGGGAAATGTCGTTATCCTGAAAGTACGAGGCAGGCTGCCCAACCAGATAATCTTGCACCGAGCTAACAACCGGTGCGAAGGAGGTGTGGGCGTCTGAAAAGCCGATTTTATCCAACAGTGAAAAGTCGAACCGCCTGCGCTCAATTGGCTTCTGCAGCCAGCGAGCACTGTCGCCAAACACAATCACGCCGACTTGGTCGTTTGGATTTTCTGTGGCGGCCAACAGGCCTGCGGCTTCCACTCGCAGCCTGGCAGGGTCGCTTCGCAGCATACTGCCAGATTGGTCGAGTGCAATAATGATGGTCCGTTGCTTTTGTGTAGCCCAGGCAGGGGATACAAGCAAGAACGGCATCAAAACAAGCGCGACAAAAGATAACTCGATCGTACGGCTTCGCATGGGGGATTTGAAGGTCCGTTGAACAAGAGTTCGGGTTAAGTTAAAAGGTTCGTTGAGTATAGCAATTCAGTACATAATGTCAACCAGACGAAGGAGTTCGAATCGCATGACGCAGACATCAGACAGCATCTCAGCCGCCGCTGCCGGAACCGTTCCGTTGGGAGATCTTTCCGTCAACCGCCTCGGGTTTGGCGCTATGCGATTGACCGGCAAAGGGATCTGGGGCCCACCGGAAGATCGCAACGCCGCCATGGCAACCGTGCGCCGCGCCGTTGAGTTGGGCGTCAACTTCATCGACACCGCCGATTCCTATGGCCCCGGCATCTCTGAGGAGTTGATTGCAGAGGCTTTATCTCCGTATCCGAAAGGCGTGGTGGTGGCCACAAAAGGCGGTTGGGAGCGCGTCGGCCCCGGCCAGTGGATCCACAACGCCGGCCCAAAGCATCTGCAAGAGGCCGTCGACGGCAGTTTGGAACGCCTCCGTCTCGACCACATTGACGTGTATTATCTGCATATTCCAGACGCTGCTGTTTCGTTTGATGCCTCGGTCGGCGCTCTCGCCCGGTTGCGCGAACAAGGCAAGATCCGCCACGTCGCTCTTTCCAACGTTACTTTGGAGCACTTGCAGCGCGCCCAAAAGATTGTCCCCATCGTCGCCGTGCAGAATCGCTACGGCTTTGCCGACCGCGAGTGGGACTTTTTGCTGAACCACTGCGAGCAGCATGGAATTACCTTCGTACCCTGGGCGCCGCTCGGTCAGAACCGCCAGGCCAATCAAATTCTGGAAGAAGTCGCGAAAAAGTTGGCGGCCACTCCCCTGCAGGTCGCGCTCGCCTGGCTGCTGCGTCGCTCCCCGGTCATGGCTCCCATACCAGGAACTTCCTCCGTCGCGCACCTGGAAGAAAATGTCGCCGCCGCCAGCCTGCATTTGCCGGATGAAGACTTCAAAAAGCTCTCCGACATCCCACTCACCCCCGCCAACTACCGCGAGTGACACTCAACCACCCGGGATTACTTTTGCCCGGCTGCATCCAGAAGGCGAGAGTGGAAAGGAATACCCGAGAGGCGCGCGGCATCGTACCATGGTGAAGGTCTGGTCGAGGAAGCTCGCAAAAACTGATGTCAGACAACGACAAAGCTGTCCGCCTTTCTGCCTTGAACTTTCGCAAGCTGCCGCTGCGCTACGGCACGGATTCCTGTTACATCACACTCACCGACGAAGACTACGCAGCCGAAACCGTGGCGCTTCGCAATACTCCATCGCTGGGCACGTTTATTAACTTCGTCCAGTTGTCCGCCCAGACACATCAGGATTGGCTTGCCAGCCAGCTCGAGCGCGAGGACGCCTTGAACTTCGTTCTGGTTGCCAGGCAGCGATTCTCCGGAACTTTGAGCCTGTACGACATTCAACATGGAAAGCAGTGCGAACTCGGCCGCCTGATGATGCCCAACGATGGCAGGCGTATCTATGCCCTGGCTGCCGGACTGCTGGGAATTTCCTTCGCCTTTGATATTCTGGGCATCCAAACTTTGTATTGCACGGCCATAGACGGCAATAAGAGTGTGTTCAACTCTCAACTCAGAACCGGTTGGAAGATCGATCCTCGATACGACCGCGTGGTTTCCATCCGCGGTACAGAAACCCATTTGACCGGCCTCAGCATGGACCGACAAGAATGGCCCGCAGTGTTTACCAAGGTAGCTCCCATCGCGCGCAGACTCTTCAGTCCCGACTGGTCCAGGGATGTCGAAAAAAACTTTCAGCAAGGCGCGCTATGACGCAAGAGACGTTTCAACTCCAGGTGGAAAGAGTTCTACAGATCCCCGCCGGCTCTTTGCGCAAGGACCAGACCATCCGCGATCTGGAACATTGGGATTCGCTGAAGTTGCTGGAAATCCTTATCCTTGCCGAGGAACACTACGGCATCGTCATCGATGAAGATCGCTTGGCTCAATGCGTCACCGTCGGAGACATTCTCGCACTGGTGGACACTTCGGCTAACGAACGCCGCGCGAGAGATGCTGGATCCTCCTCCACCCCAGCCTCCGCTCGTTAAATATAAGGTTGAAGAGGCATTTGGGTGGAAATTCTTGTCCTTGTGCCGTCGCATGCATTCCAATCGTTCCCGCAGTTTGTCTGCACGCATTTCACTCCTTGTGCTCAGCAAGTAGTCTTACCGCACAAGGATTCCATCACGCGTCAAGGCCGTTCCGATGATTGAGCGACCAACAAACACTGACGCTTCCGGCGTGAGGTGCCCATAGTCGAGAGCCATCAATTCTCGCGACTCGGGTACGTGGGCCAAGCAGCCCTCTTTTGTACAAAGTTTTTGAATTAGGGAGACATAAATGATTTTGGACGAGCTCCCATATCTCTGCTGAAGCTGTTGGTCCGTAAACAGCACATCTCCATCCAGACCGTCCTTGATATATTCCGGATCGGCGCCCCAGAAATGGCGGACAAACACCAGAGGCAGCGACGGATACCACTCTGGGGCGGGCCCTACCAGCACCACGTTTCCGACGCCCAGCGAATGGAGACGGTCAGCGATCCGATTCCAGTCTGTGGCCTGATGATTGTGTACCTGCGCCATGATAACGATGCGCGGCCTCAGCCTTGCAATCTCTTTTAAGGCGTATCGATTGGAAACACCACAATCCAATGCAGGCGCGTCAGTTTCTCCTCCGTCGATGCTAGGGCTGCATCCAGAACTGGCTACCTGTGCCACACGAGGGTTCCCCGTGAAGAATTTGCGCAGACCATAGGAGAGGGCTTGTGCGTGAGAATCGCCCCAGAGAAAGGCCGACTGGCCGACTGGCACGTCGGTGCAAGACTCTGCAATGTGTTGCTTGCGGGTTTTAGTGTCCCAGTCGTAAAAGTCACACTCGGCACGATAGGTGGCGTAGAGGCCGTGCACGTGCAGATTGTCGTAATACGCCAGAAAGGCCCATTTTGGAGCCCGATTGATGGCGCGAGCAGGCAACCCTCTTAATCCCCACGCACCCATCGCGACAACTGCAATTGTTGCCATTGAGGTGCACAGTCCGATCACTTTGTATCGGCTTTGGCCGCCATGGCGCAATGGCGTCTCAACAAATTTATAAGTCAACCAAGCCAGCAAGATCGAGAGCAGCACCAGCAGGGCACGAATCTGAATGCGAACAGGTCCAAACGCGACAATTTCCGCGAAGGAAAGAAGAGGCCAATGCCATAGATAGAGCGGATAACTAATCAGGCCAAACCACACGATCAACGGGTTCGACAAGATCCTTTTATTCAACCATGCGGTTGGTCCCGCGGAAATCAGGAGGCATGTTCCGAAAGTCGGCAGAAGAGCCCACCATCCGGGAAAAACCATGGAACTCGTCAGCAAAAAGACAGCGGTCGCTACTAGAACGAAACCAACAATGGATCGAATCTCGAGATACAGCTTTTGTTCAAATCGGGGAAGCATCCGCAGCACGGCGGAATTACCCTCCCTCAAAGGATTCAGGGTCACATAAGCGAGCAGACTGCCAAAAGCCAACTCCCAAAATCGCGTAAAGGGAAGGTAGAAGTCGGCGGAGGGATTGATGCGTGCAACGTAGAGATTCAACGCGAACGAAGCGACGGCTATGAATGCTGCCACTTTTGGTAGGCTAACTCGCAAGCGCCAGGCCGTGTAAAGCAGGAGGGGCCACACCAAATAGAACTGTTCCTCAATCCCCAATGACCAAAGATGCAGCAATGGTTTCGTTGCAGAGGACGTGTCGAAATAGCCGGTCTGCTGGAATAGCACGATGTTGGACACGAAGCCCGCACCAGCAGCCGTTTGCTGGGCCAGTTCTGAATAAGGCACGGATGGAAGTGTGAACCATCCGAAGATAAAGCAAGCGAGCAACACGACTGTGAGAGCCGGAAAGATCCTGCGAATTCTCCGAACGTAAAAGGTCTTGAACTCGAATGCATTCTTTTCCAGGCCTTTGAAGATGATGCTGGAAATCAGGTATCCGGAGAGAATAAAGAAGACGTCAACACCGACATATCCGCCGGACGCCATGCGCGGCCACGCGTGAAATGCAACCACCGCGAGCACTGCGAAGCCTCGCATCCCATCTATATCCGGTCGATATGTCGGATGAGGCAGCGATGATCTAGCTTCTGCGTTCGGGGTGAGTTGATCTTGGGTCGATTTCAAAGGCCGCGGCTCTTTTCATGAAAGTCGGGCGATCCGACGCTTTTCACCACTCAGATTATAGTGACAGCAAGGGTGCTCGGAAGCTCGCCGCGTTCAGGATTTCTTAATCTCTTTCCGCGGTTCGAGGAACAGATACACTGATGGGGATAACCAGGCCCAAATTGGGCAAGTCGCAGCCAGGGGTGTAATGGAGAGGACTCTCAACAAAACTCTAATTCATGAGTCGGCCGAAGTATCTTCCGTCTCCATCGGGGAAGGCACAAGAGTGTGGCAATACGTTGTCATTCTTTCCGGAGCCAAAATTGGCGCTGACTGCAACATCTGCTCCCACGTACTGATTGAAAATGA
>JAJXXG010000112.1 GCA_021781255.1 Acidobacteriota bacterium | reverse complement strand
CGCATGGTCCCCGACGACACCAAGTCAGGCCAGGAGGACCTGCACCCGCCCTTCATGACCTGGCGGCAGCAGGTCGACGGCCACTACTGGTTCCCGGTGTACACCAAGGGCGAGGGCTGGCTGCACTTTACCGGCGGCTACGGGTACATGGCCCAGGACGTGCATATCCGCGATGTGGTCAAATACTCCGATTACAAGCGTTTTGGCTCTTCAGCCAAGGTGTTTTACGGCGATCAGGAGATCACCAATCCGGATCAGCCCAAGGATCAACAGCAGACAACGCCGCCCAAGAAGTAGAGCTCGCCGCGGGGGGCGCCGCAGGGTTGCGGTCAAGGCCGGAGCGGGTTGGATTCCAGCCTTTCTCGCATCGCAAAACGGTGTTGCAAGAGCCGGGAGTCACCCGGCAGGCTCGTATGCTACTATCAGCCACGAGATGTTCTGTGCGGTGGACGCAAGCGACACCGCCGGAGTTCCGCGGAGAGATCAGAAATGGCATACGTGATTGCAGAACCTTGTATCGGCACCAAGGACACCGCCTGCGTGGACGCTTGTCCTGTCGATTGCATCCACCCCAAGAAGGACGAAGGCGGTCATGGCGACGCCGATCAGCTTTTCATCGATCCTGTCGAGTGCATCGACTGCGGCGCCTGCGTTCCCGTGTGCCCGGTTTCGGCCATCTTTGCGCAGGATGACCTGCCGGAGAAGTGGTCGCACTTTACCGAGAAGAATGCCACGCACTTCGGCCGCTAAGCACTAAGACGGACTTTCAAGCTACTCAGGTTCGACTCGGCGCGCGCCCTGCCACGGCGGGACGCGCGTTTGTGTCTTCAGCGGCGGTTCGAGGCGGGGCGCGGACGCAGAAGGCCGCATCGGCTTCGGTGCGATGATGAAGAGGGATGGCGGTTCTCTGCTCAGACGCGATGGTTCTGCGTACCTGGCCGGTCCAGGAAGCGGATCTGATCGTGAGCTTTTTTACACGCGACTACGGCCGCATGCGCGGCGTGGCCAAGGCGGCGCTCAAGAGCCGCAAACGCTTTGGCGGCGCACTGGAGCCGATGACGCTGGCGCGCGCGTGGTTTGTTGAGCGGCCGCGGCAGGAGCTGGTGCGGCTCGACCAACTGGAGATTCTGCGCTCGCCTCTTTCCGCTCCTATCGACCACGCGCGCATGGCGGTGCTGAGTTTTTATGCCGAGGTGCTGGACGAGATGCTGCCCGAGCACGATCCGCAGGACGCTGTTTTCCGGCTGCTGGTCTCGGTGCTGGAGCAGACGGCGGCGGTGGAGCCGCAGCCGGCATCCAGCGGCTCAACTCAGCCCCAGGCTGCCCAGCCCTGGATGGCGCTTACCTACTTCTCGCTGTGGATGACGCGCCTGATGGGGCTGCTTCCCGATATCGGGCGCTGCATTGTCTGCGGCGAGGCGCTGCGCGCAGAGGAGGTTGCATTCGCGAGCTGGTCTGACGGACTTTTCTGCGCCCTGCACGCCAGCGGCTCGGCAAGCGCGCTCTCGTCCGACTCATGGCAGCTTGCGCAGCGGATGTTGCGCGCGCCCGCCTCATCCTTTGCCCAGGAGCCGTGGCCGCGCAGGCGGGGGCAGGATCTGCGGCGATTCACCCTGCAAACGATGGAGCGCCACGTGGAGCGCAAGCTCCGGAGCGCGGAGGCGATCGCAAGGCTGGGCGGGTGAGCTCGGATGGCGCCACTTAAATAGTTGAAGTTGCAACTGCTAAAATCAATGTTTAGTCCCCGAAGAGAGAGAAAAGCCAGTGTCCGCTGCCCAAGCCGTACCGCGTGTGAAGCCTGCCTCGCTTAGCTTTCAGGATCTGCTCTTCCGCCTGCAGCGGTTCTGGGCAGAGCGGGGCTGCGTGATCCAGCAGCCCTATGACGTGGAAGTGGGCGCCGGCACGATGTGTCCGGAGACCTTTCTGCGTGTGCTGGGGCCGAGGCCATACCGGGTTGGCTACGCGCAGCCGTCGCGCCGACCGGCCGACGGGCGCTACGGCGAGAATCCCAACCGGCTGTTCAAGCACACGCAGTTCCAACTGATCCTGAAGCCGCCGCCGGTCAACGTGCAGGAGCTCTATCTCGAATCCCTCGAGGCCATGGGCATCGACCTGAAACACCACGACCTGAAGTTTGAAGAAGACAACTGGGAGTGGCCTGCGGGCGGCGCGTGGGGCGTGGGCTGGCAGGTAATGCTGGACGGTCTGGAGATTACGCAGTTCACCTATTTCCAGCAGTGCGGCGGGCTCGATCTCGACCCCATCTGCGCCGAGCTCACCTACGGAATGGAGCGCATTGCACAGTTTTTACAGGATGTGGACTCGATTTACGACATTGTGTGGGCGCGCGATCCGGAAACCGGCGCGCCGGTAACGTATGGTGATGTGCGCCTGGCCGAGGAGCTGCAGTTCTCGGTGTACAACTTCGAGCGCGCGGACGTGCCGCGGCTTTGGGAACATTTCAACAGTTATGAAGCCGAGGCGCAGGCGCTGCTTGACCAGGCCGGCACGCTGATGGCGAGCGAAACGGCGAGCGCCGTGGAGAAGCGCCGCTTTCCGCTGCTGGCCACGTACGAACTGGCGCTCAAGTGCTCGAATTTGTTCAATCTGCTTGACGCGCGCGGCGCGATCAGCGTGACGGAGCGCGTGGGCGTGATTGGGCGGATTCGCAATCTGGCTGTGGGCGTTGCCAAAGCCTATGCGCAGCAACAGGAAGCGGGTTAGCAAGACCACTCGTGGGTTGACATTCGTGCTTTCCCACCCTTTCGGCAAAAACAGGAACGCCGCAAGGATGGGGCACCCAGGGTGGTAGCGAGTTGGCAAGTTAGCGGGTCAGCGAGAACACGATAAGTGATGGCAGACTTTTTACTAGAGATCGGGTTGGAAGAGGTTCCCGCGCGGATGATTGCCGGGGCGGAGGCCGAGTTGGGCAAACGGGTCAACGATCTACTGACGCGCGAGCGGCTGCTTGCGCCCGATGCCAGGCTGACCACCTATTCCACGCCGCGGCGGCTGGCCGTCGTGGCCGAAGGCGTGCTTGCGAAGCAGGCCGATACCGAGGAACAGTTGACCGGCCCCTCGTGGAAGGTGGCCTTCCAGGATGGCGCGCCAACCCCTGCGGCCCAGGCCTTTGCGAAAAAGGCCGGCATTGCCGTTGCGGATCTCGAAAAAGTGGAAACGCCCAAGGGCGAGTACGCAGGCGCGACCGTCAAGCGGCCGGGCCGCACCGCGACCGAAATCCTTGTGGCCGAATTGCCCAAGGAAGTTCTCGCGATTTACTGGGCCAAGAACATGTACTGGCAAAGCCCCACCGGACAAAAATCGTCAGGCGGGGACCCCGTGCGCGCAGCGAAGCCGGAACGCTTTGTACGGCCGGTGCGATGGGTCGTTGCGCTCATGGATTCCGAGATCGTCCCGCTGGAGATTGCGGGAATCGCCGCGGGGAACAAGAGCCGTGGCCATCGCGTTTTACATGGGGATGACTCCGTGGTTCTGCCTTCGGCCATGAGCTACAAAGAGAGCTTGCGCGCGGCCAGCGTGGTTGCTGACGTTGCCGAGCGCAGGCAGATCATACGAAAAGCTCTGGATGCGGCCACGCGCACCGTTGCCGGCGCGCGCTGGCGGGAGGATGAGGAGCTGGTCGAAACAGTCACGCACCTTACCGAGTGGCCCACGGTGATCCTCGGCGAATTTGAGCCTGAGTACCTTGCCCTGCCCGAAGAAGTACTTGTCACGGTGATGCGCGACCACCAGAAGTACTTCGCGGTAGATGATGCAAACGGCAAGCTGGCGCCGCACTTCCTGGCCGTGCTGAACACACAGGCGAACGAGGAGGGCGCGGCCATCATTCGCCATGGCAATGCGCGGGTTCTGCGCGCGCGGTTCAAGGATGCGCGTTTCTTCTGGGACTTCGACCAGAAGACTCCGCTGGCCCAGCGCTTCGAAGGCCTGAAACACGTGACGTTTCAGAAAGATCTCGGCAGCTACTACTGGAAGACTGAGCAGAACCTCGCCGTTGCCGGCGCGCTAGCCGCAGAGGTCAAGACTGCTGGCGCCGCATTCGATGAATCGGCGCTCTTTAAGGCTGTTGAACTCGCCAAAACCGATCTGACCACCGAACTGGTCAAAGAGTTCACCGAGCTTCAAGGCATCATTGGCGGACTTTACGCGCGAGCACAAGGGCTGGGCGAGACTGTTGCCAGGGCCATCTACGACCAGTACACGCCAGCTTCGATTGAAGATGCAATTCCGTCGACCGTAGAAGGACAGCTGCTCGGCGTCGCCGATCGCATTCAAACAATTACAGCCATGTTCGGCATCGGCAATGCGCCGACTGGGTCAAAAGACCCGTTTGCATTGCGCCGCGCAGCCAACGCGATCGTAAAGATTCTGGCTGAGTCAGAGCTCCCGCTTACTTTGAGCGATGTGCTGGCTGCGTGCGGCGCAGAGGAAGCCAACAAGGTGCAGGTCTCCGACTTTCTGCGCGAGCGGGTGAATTTCTATCTCAAAGACGTGCGCGGCTTCGCTTACGACGTGGTGAACGCCGTGCTGGCTGCCGGCGCCGACAACGTGCGCGACGCCACGGCGCGCGCCGAGGCGCTCGTCGCTGTGCGCGGATCGGAAGATTTCGAGGCCGTCTCTGCCGCGTGCAAACGCATCAAGAATATTCTGCGGCAGGCGGAGGAGAAGGGCTACAACCCCGCACAGGCAAGGCTGGGCGAACTGGCGCTGGAAGCGATCGACTTGTGGCATCGGTCAAAAGAGATGGAGCCGAAGATCGCAAAGCTCCGCGAGCAGCGATCCTACCGCGACGCGCTCGCGCTGATCGCCACGCTGCGGCCCACGGTCGATGCCTTCTTCGACAAGGTCATGGTGCTCGACCCCAACGAGAAGATTCGCGGCGCAAATCTCGGCCTCATCGACGAAGTCCTGCGAAGCTTTTCCACTATCGCCGACTTCAGCGAGATTGTTACGGGGTGACCGTCGCCGCCGGCATCGCTGTTCCAGCATCGTTCTCCGCCGCCCCCGTCTAAACTAAAGACAGATGTCCGACACGCTTTATCTGAGCCTGTGGTACCCGAATCTGCGCCTGGATGCGCTCCCCGA